>WNDP01000063.1 GCA_009912575.1 Acinetobacter bereziniae | reverse complement strand
TATGGCACAGGAAGGATGGAGTGTTCAAAGATTATTAAGAATTATTCAGGTGAATTTATTTGAAAGAAAATTGCTGAAATATTTATTTTTGCCAGATAAAAAGTGGTTAAAGCAAGAAGAACCTCAACTGAGGTTCTTCTTGTGATATTTGTGGGACAGCAGTGGCCTTGGCTCATCTTTTTTTATGGCTGAATGATTCATTTTGTGTTTTAATATATACAGTATGAGATGAGCCTTATATGAGTATAGCGCGAGCTATACGACTAGCCCCTAAAAATGGGGCTTTTTAATATCTGGTTTAATTTTTTTTAAATAAATTAATAATGATTAATAATAATGCAATTTATAGTCAGTTTATTCATCTAAAAAGCTTACCCAATCTTGATTAATGAATATTAAAACAATTTAAGACAAATGATTAAATTTAAAAACAGGAAAATTTAGAATGGACTTATTTCTAATGGAAATAGATTAAGAGGATTTATTTTGAACCAAACTATATATCAGTAATTTTAAGTTATCTTGAATCTCTTTGGGTAATTGTATAAATAAAGCATCAATAGGCATTTTATCCCAATTCTCTGAAATATTCTCTTCGTCGTCTAAACTCTCAGCCAACAAAAATAATTGTGCAACAGAGCAATTAAAAGCTTCTGCAAGATACTGGAGTATTGCAGGACTGTACCCTTGATTGCCATTCTCAAGATTGGAAATGTTACTTTTTGAAGTGTTGGAGAAATCGGCTAATTGCTGTTGAGTCCAGCCCTTCCGTTTTCGCAAATAACGTATTGCATGACCTATATCCATTCCTTGATATTAGCTTAACAAAGTATGCCGAGCGTATTGCAATGCAATATATTCTGCATTAAAAGTATTGTTTTACAAAACGTTAGTTTTGCAATACAATACCCACTCATTCACTAAAATTTAGAAAAATGATGAAGCATTCAAATATTGATAAAAATATTTCTACCAATTTATCAGATGCTCTTATTACTATTCGGATTTTATTTGAGAATTTTTTAAATGATTTAAATATAAAAGTAGTAAATAAAGAAGAGCTTGATTATTTTTGTACCGCACTATTATTTACCATCTGTTCAAATAGTATCAGTGATAGGAATAAAAAATTTGTATTAACTCAATTTACAAATTCAGAATATGCAAATATTAAGATTGATTATTATTCTCACTACTTCAATCCAAAAGAAAATTTATTTATAGAAGATCAACAGATCTACCCTGCGCTCTTGGTACTTTTTGACTCTATCAATACTGATTTTGACCCAATGAGTATTAATCAGTTTATTCTTATTTTGGATTTTAAAAAGCTGATGATGGATATTTTAAAAAAGTATAGTTAACGATTTTCATTCGAATCGATGAAACTGATTATTTCATATTTGAAATAGAATATTTGATTTCTCAAATAGTTATAGATTAATTATAATAAAATACATTTTTCACTTAATGTTTTTTAAAAAATTTTTATACTCCAAAATGTACAACATATAATTGTCCATTTTAATCAATGACTTTTTTAAAACATTCAACTATTTTTTTAAATTGATCAATAATATCATCTCGTTGATAGATTAATTTTTCTTGTTTTAAACTATTTCTGACGATTCGACATTCCTTACTTTCACTAAACGGATCTTCATCATCTGCGAGTTGGTAGAAATAACCACCATTTAGTTTTAAAGTTTCTGGTGAAAGTTTTAAAATATCCACGATATGTACAAATAAATCATATGCTTGTTGAGCCCCATCAATGTCAATAACAGTTACACCATAAAGATTTAACCCCATCTGCCTTATTTCCATCGATGGATTATAAGTAGGTATCCACTGTAAAAAATCATAAAAATACAGAATAAGATAATCATGAATTGAAACATCATAAGGTACTTTATTGATTACATTCATATAATCTTGATATGTATATATTTCTTTATTTAAAACAACAAAATCGTGAACTAGAGCTATTTTTCACCTTTTTATACAAGATTTATGCAATTTTATTAATCTCATTGTCTAAACGACTCTTATCATTCTATTTAATTCAATCATATTTATAAGCGCCTATATAAACTAAGGGCTGATTAATCAGCCCTTAGTTTTAACTCAATTTAATTTATTTTTCAACAAATTAGCTTAATTGAGCAGCAGCAATTTTCTTCGTATCGATGTCTTTTGCAGCATCTGTATACTCGCCCATCTTGTCGAAGTTCAAGTATTGATAGATGTCAGCAGACATGCTGTCGATTTGAGCAGCATATTGTTGATACTCTTCTGGAGAAGGTAATTTACCAAGCACCGCAGCAACAGATGCAAGCTCAGCAGAAGCTAAGTAAACATTTGCGCCTTGACCTAAACGGTTCGGGAAGTTACGTGTAGAAGTCGATACACAAGTAGTGTTCGGAGCTACACGTGCTTGGTTACCCATACATAATGAACAACCTGGCATTTCAGTACGCGCGCCAGCTTTACCATAGATGTTATAGAAACCTTCTTCCATCAATTGATGCTCGTCCATACGTGTTGGTGGAGCCAACCATAAACGAGTAGACAATGAACCACCTGGTACTTTATCAAGTAATTTACCAGCAGCACGGAAGTGACCAATGTTGGTCATACATGAACCAACGAATACTTCGTCAATCTTAACACCTTGAACGTCAGAAAGAAGTTTAGCGTCATCTGGATCGTTCGGGCAGCAAAGAACAGGTTCTTTAATTTCAGCAAGATCAATTTCATATACTTTCGTATATTCAGCATCAGCATCAGCTTTAAGAAGTGATGGATTCGCTAACCATTTTTCCATGTTCTCAACACGGCGCGCCATAGTACGTGCATCGCCATAACCTTGAGAAATCATCCACTTCAACATCGTGATGTTAGAGTTCAAGTATTCAGCAACTTTCGCTTCAGAAAGTGTGATTGAACAACCAGCAGCAGAACGTTCAGCAGAAGCATCAGAAAGTTCGAATGCTTGTTCTACAGTTAAGTCAGTTTCCATTTCTGTTAAGTCGATTTCTAAGATACGACCAGAGAAAATGTTTTTCTTACCTTTTTTCTCTACAGTTAAGTCACCAGCTTGGATTGCATAGTAAGGAATCGCATGTACAAGGTCACGTAGTGTGATACCAGGCTGCATTTTACCTTTGAACTTAACAAGTATAGATTCAGGCATATCAAGTGGCATTACACCCGTTGCAGCAGCGAAAGCAACTAGACCAGAACCCGCAGGGAAAGAAATACCGATTGGGAAACGAGTATGTGAGTCACCACCAGTACCAACAGTATCTGGAAGAAGCATACGGTTTAACCAAGAGTGAATAATACCGTCACCTGGGCGTAAAGAAACACCACCACGGTTCATGATGAAATCAGGAAGCGTGTGTTGCATTTGAACGTCAACTGGTTTTGGATATGCAGCAGTGTGACAGAAAGATTGCATCACGAGGTCAGCAGAGAAACCTAAGCAAGCCAAGTCTTTCAACTCGTCACGTGTCATCGGACCTGTTGTATCTTGAGAACCAACAGTAGTCATCTTAGGTTCACAGTAAGTACCTGGGCGAACACCTTGACCTTCAGGAAGACCACAAGCGCGACCAACCATTTTTTGAGCTTGAGTAAAGCCTTTACCTGTATTCTCAGGTTGAACTGGAGTACGGAATAAAGTTGAAGCAGCAAGACCAAGAGCTTCACGCGCTTTCGCAGTCAAACCACGACCCACGATCAAGTTAATACGACCACCAGCACGTACTTCGTCTAGAAGAACTGGAGTTTTTAACTCAGATTCAGCAATTTGTTCACCCGCTTTAAATGCAGTAACTTTTGCAGCAGCATGATCAATCTTAAGAACGATTTCATCGCCCATGTTCATGTTAGCAACATCAATTTCTACAGGTAATGCACCAGCATCTTCCATAGTGTTGAAGAAAATTGGTGCAATTTTAGAACCTAAGCAGTAACCACCGTCTTTTTTGTTCGGGATGTGAGCAATGTCATCACCAAAGAACCAAAGCACAGAGTTTGTTGCAGACTTACGAGAAGAACCCGTACCAACAACGTCACCAACATAAGCAACTTGATTGCCTTTCGCAATAAGTTCTTTGATTTGGTTAAGTGGACCAACTTCACCTGGAACTTCAGGATTGATACCATCACGTACGTTTTTCAACATCGCATTTGCGTGTAATGGGATATCTGGACGGCTCCACGCATCTTGCGCAGGAGACAAATCATCAGTATTTGTTTCGCCAGTAACTTTAAAAACAGTCAGTTTGATTTCTTCAGGAACATCTTTACGGCTAGTGAACCATTCAGCATCAGCCCAAGATTGCATTACTGCTTTCGCATTTGCATTACCTGCTTTTGCTTTATCAGCAACGTCATGGAACGCATCAAATACAAGAAGCGTTTTTTTCAATGCTTCTGCAGCTAATTCAGAAAGTGCAGCATCATCAAGTAATTCAACCAAAGGAGCTACGTTATAACCACCAAGCATTGTACCTAGTAAGTAAACCGCGCGTTCTTTAGAAACTAATGGAGAAGTCGTTTCACCTTTAGCCACAGCAGTTAAGAATGCTGCTTTTACATAGGCTGCTTGGTCAACACCTGCTGGAACACGGTTTTCAAGCAAATCTACTAAGAATGCTTCTTCGCCTGCTGGTGGATTTTTTAGTAATTCAACCAAGTCAGCAGTTTGAGCATCGTCAAGTGGCTTCGGTGGGACTCCGAGTGCGGCACGTTCTGCAACGTGTTGGCGGTAAGCTTCTAGCACGGTGTTATTCCTCTTTTTAAAAATTTACCTGTGAATTCCTGCTTATAAAAGCGTCACAGGCAATATGGACTGTCAAATTTTACTAAAAATCAAGCCAAAAGTTAATGCAAAGAGCGTATTAATTCGTGATGCCCATTATTTTATAAATAAATACTCATCACTTTTCTGCGCAGTTTTGCCTGAATTCGCATTGATTTAGCATTTAACTCTATTTTTTCTAAAACAGGCACAAAAATTATAAAAATATAATTTTGTAAAATACTGACTTCAAAAAGTCTTTTACATTTGCTTGAGCTTGTTTCATACATAAAAAAGGCAACTGATGTTGCCTTTTTTTGCAGCTTAAGTACATTCCACCTTAGTGGACTGTCGTACTATTGGTATATTTCTGAAATTCCGTTCGGCAACCTTCAAATTTCATCTGAACTTCATCCTCATGTAACATGACATGATCAGCACAAGCGAAAGATATTTTGACTTGATACAATTTTGCTTGCTCATCGATAAGCTCTTGAAAAAAAACTTGATCACCTAAACTCAAAACATAATGGCTTCCGCTAATCACAGCGACACCTTGATCATCTTCTAAGAGCAAATCTGCATTATGTAAATATGCAACAACTTCCATGACACACTCCTCGACTATTTTTATTTTCTATTTCTATATTTTATATATGCTTTTCGCTTTTTATGCTAATCATTTTTTGTGACGAGCTTTGCTGTATATAGCGATATTCTTGATAACCACAGTGTAAAAGACCGCCATAAGGCGGTCTATATAAAGTCTGGCTAAATTAAGATATCGGACACTCAAAAGCATGCATATATTGACCACTGACCAGCCGTGATTCTAATTTACACAAGTCATATTCTTTCATTGTGTCCAGATCCAGCATATATCCAGCTTTTTTAGCTTTGAGCATGGCTTCTAATGCTTTGTTTTCATCTCTTTTTACACCTTTACCACGATAGTAAGCATCGCCCAAAAATAAATTAGTGCTCATATCTCCAGCTTGTTCTGCTTTGGAAAAATAATCAAAGGCTTTTTTAGGATCTTTTTTGACATATTCGCCTTTAGCATAAATCAGTCCCAAATTAATCGCTGACTGCACGCTACCACGTTCACTTGCTTGATCCAACATTTGAATACCCTTTTGAACGTCTCTTTTAGTACCTACAGCTTGATAATACATCCAACCAAGATTACCCAACGCGTCCACATCGTTACGTTGTGCAGCTCGCTCAGTCCATTTAAAAGCCAATTCAGGGTTTTGTTCAACATACTCATTCTCGGAGCCATATAAACCACCAAGAATAGCTTGTGCTTTAACATCGCCCTGTTCTGCGGAAAGTGTCAGAAAGTTAATACCAGCTTTAATATTTTGTGGAACAACATCTCCCTTATATAGCATTTCCCCGTACATTTGTTGAGCAATCGCTAATCCGCCTTCCGCAGATTTTTTTAAATACACGATTGCCTTATCTGTATCTTGTTGTACCCCTATACCTTGTGCATAGGCTGAAGCTAAATTAAAAGCACCAGTAGAATCACCATGGTCAGCAGCATAAGTCAATAATTCTGCAGCTTTCTTCTCATCTTTAGCAACAGCATCACCACGTGCATATAATGTAGCAAGATTGACATAAGCAAATATTTCACCTTTATTTTTGGCCTTATTTAAAAACACTACTGCTTTTTGATAGTCTTGAGTTACGCCATCACCTTTGTAATATAACCAGCCCATCGCATTCAAAGCCAAAGGATAATCCTGTTGAACAGCTTGTGTCAGATATTGGAGTGCTTTGGTTGGGTCTTGATTTTTATAATACATAAAAAGTTTATATTGGGCTTTGGCGTGTCCTTGTTCTGCTTGTGCTATGAGTTGCGCAATATCAGGCTTATTTACCTGAGTTTGCTTAATTACCACTTTGGTTTCTTCAGCTTGACTCATGACAGAAATTGTCAAGAAAAATGATAGTAAAGAAATTTTTGATAAAGATCGTTTATTAGACATAATTAAACTCAATGTGTATTAACTATAATTATTAGAAAGAATATAAATCTAGAAGCTTTAAAAAAAACCGCTCCTTAGAACGGTTTATAATCTGGCATTTTTTTCGGGTCATGGGGTGTGTTTAAACACTGTTCATATGCTTCATTTTTAAATTTTGCTTGTATCTGATCTTTATCCGCTTTTAACTCGGCATCAGGCAGCGCATAAATCTTTTCTAAATACTGAAGCACAAAACCTTTCGTGGTTGGATCAGTCACCTTATTGGCATATTCAAGTGCTTCTTTCTTGGTAATACCATTTTGACGATCTAAAGTAATTGAACGTGCTGCATTACCAATACTGGTACAATAACCTTTCCAAATTTCTTCAGGCGTTGCAGGTTTTTTTTCAGCACAACCGACCATCAATAAAACAGTGCTTATCGCACCCAAAATTATGAATTTCTGCATTAAAAAATCTCCAATTCCCGTCTATGATACTGAATTTTTCAGTAAATTGGAGGCTTTATTCATTTGAAATTACATTCCACGCCAATCTACACGTGCATTACGCTCAGTCGCATAAATTCTTTTCACATACTGTCCAAGCGGTAATTCAAGTAAATATTGGCTAAAATCAACAAACTCCTGAGAAATATGCTCAGCATACTCTTTTTCCCATGGTGTTGAATCTAGCTCTAATAAAGGCGCTAACATTGCACACACAGAAATATCAGCCAAACTGAAACGATCACCAACAAAATAACGACAACCATTTTCAATCAAAGTTTTATTTAAACTGGCAATGGTCAAGTCAAGATTATATTTAGATTCTTCAACCTTTTCTTGATCAAGTTGATAACTTTTAGATACCAAGGTTTTGAGTATAGGTTTAGAAATTTTTTCAAACTGACGTAAGTAGCCTTTTTCGCCAATCATAATTTCTAAAGGCTCATCACCTTCTGCCAATGTATGGGCCAAACCCCAACGGCGCACATGTATACCCAACTCATTGGCGATTTGATCAATTTCCAGCGTTTCTGCACGCCATTTAGGATCAGTGCGGATCAAACGATGCTCAGGATACCATTCATCAAGATATAAGGCGATTTGCGTAGAACCAGCAATAAACTGTTCACCATCTTTTAATATGGGCAATTTATTTTGTCCGGTTTTTAACTGTGCAAAAGCACGATGTACGCCTGGTATTAAATTCTGCGCAACAAAATCCAATTCTTTATGATCAAGCAACCAACGTGCTTTTTCACAGTAATGTGAGAGTGGGAATTGGTACAACGTACGCATGTAATCTCCAAATTATTTTTTTAATTAAAGGCTTAGCCAACCTAAAACAATAGGATTTAATCCTGAGTAATTCTCTGTACTTTAGACACTCATTGCTTGAATTACAATGTACTTTTTACATCAATCGCTCGTCATATGACCCAATGCTTATTCAACGGTTATATCAGTTTATTTAGTGTTTATTCATCTTTGGAATAACGATGGATAAAGCGAATAAAAAATAACGCTGAAAAATATATATTAATGCATATATTTCAAAATCTTAACTTATCTTAATTTTTTAGATGCTATGCTATTTTTTATATTTAAAATAATTTGAGATAAGTTAAGCACAATACTTCGTTTAATTTTTCTCACAATATTGCTTAGCGTTTTGGTATCTATAAAAAGGTGCCGATATGTCTAGTTTGAATTCTTCTACCTCAGCCACAGTGATCCAAAATGATCAGCAGGCGATTAATGCAGCTTACCAAGTTGCTGATTTTGCTTTGGTAGAACGAAATATACGTGATCAACAACGAATTTTACCTGTTGATGTCATTCACGAATTAAGCTTAAAAGGATTAGGTGGTATCCGTATTGCAAAACAATATGGTGGTGTTCAAGTTTCCAATAAAACGCTAGCACATGTTTTCCGTATTTTATCTAAAGCAGATGCCAGCGTCGGACAAATTCCTCAAAATCAATTTGGTTTATTAAATGCCATTGAAAACATTGCCAGTGAATCACAAAAGCAATTTATTTATGCTGAGATTTTAAAAGGTAAGCGTCTTTCCAATGGTGGTCCTGAACGTAATAGCAAAGATACTAAAACGATAGAAACCCGCTTAGATCAGGTAAACGGTCAATATGTTTTAAATGGCGAGAAATTTTATTCAACAGGATCATCATTTGCAGATTGGCTCGCAATACGTGCAATTCACCCATTGGGTCATACCGTTCTCACCATTATCAATGCCCAAGCTCAAGGTGTCGAAATAGCAAATGACTGGGATGGTTTTGGTCAACGCACCACTGCCAGTGGGACTGTCCGTTTAAAAAATGTGGTGGTCAGTCCTGAACTAATCATGGACGAAAAGCCACTTGCGGATGCTTCAAAGTATCGTGGTGCTTACTCTCAACTGATTCAAGTCGCCATAGATGTTGGAATTGCTGAAGCAGCTTTTGCCGATACATTGTCTGCAATACATAAAGCTCGCCCAATCGTAGATGCAAATGTCGAAAAAGCCAGTTTTGAAGCTTATACATTACAAGAAGTCGGCAAGCTCAATATTTTACTGGATGCAGCCATTTTACTCTTAGACGAAGCTGCTGAATATTTAGATCAGTTAGATGCCCAAGACATCGTCACACCAGAACAAGCCAGTAAAGCATCCATTATTGTGGCTGAGGCAAAAGTATATGCCAATGATGCTGCATTACAGATTTCTGAAAAACTTCTTGAATTGGGTGGTAGCCGTTCTAGTTTATCTATTCACAACCTTGATCAACATTGGCGAAATGCTCGTGTACATACCTTACATGACCCTGTTCGTTGGAAATTACATGCCATCGGCAACTACTACTTAAATGGCACACAAGATCAACGCCATGCTTGGATTTAAGTGGTAAATCAAAACATTCATTCAGGGGAAATATATGAGCACTTATCAAAATATCAGTAAAATATTAGATGGTCCAAATCATGCATTCGCCAAAGCACATATCATTAAAAGCGATGCAGAGGCCTTAGAGATTGCACAAAAACTAATCCAACAATTTAAACAGAATGCTATTTTACGTGACGCTGAACGCCTCTTACCTTTTGATGAAATTGAGGCTTTCAGTCAGTCAGGATTATGGGCAATCACTGTTCCAAAACAATATGGAGGTGCTGAGGTTTCAAGCTATATACTGTTGCCCAAGTCATCGCATTGTTCAGTGGTGTAGATGGCTCAATCGGTCAAATTCCACAAAACCATTTTTATGCTTTAGAAGTATTGCGTAATACTGGTACAGCACAACAAAAACAAAAGCTCTATCAGGAAGTGCTTGAAGGTGCTCGCTTTGGCAGAATTTAAAACCAAAACGGCAGCACAAAAGCATACCCAAATCAGTCAAACTGAACATGGCTATGTGGTCAATGGTGAAAAATTTTATTGCACCGGTAGCCTTTTTGCTCATCGTATCCCGACATTGGTACGAGATGCTGAGGAACGAGAGTATCTGGCGTTTATTTCAGCAGATGCTCAAGGTTTACAACGAATCAATGATTGGTCTGGCTTTGGGCAAAAAACAACGGGCAGTGGCACTGTCAAATTTAATCAAGTTTTTGTTGAATCTGAAAACGTTATTCGTTTCGACACTGCCTTTTCAGAACCAACCTTAGTCGGCCCATTTGCTCAAATCATGCATGCAGCGATAGAGACTGGTATTGCTCGTGCAGCATTTGAAGAAACCATTGGGCGTATAAAAAAAGCACGTGCATGGATTGATGCCAATGTAGAACGTGCCGATCAAGATCCCCTAACCATTTTCGAATTAGGACGTGTAGCTGCTGATGTACGTGCGAGTGAAGTTTTATTGAAACAAGCTGCTCAATCGATTGACCAAGCCAAGCCTCAACCTACAGAAGAAAACATTGCCAAAGCATCTATTGATGTTGCAAAAGTCCGAGCACATAGTACTGAAACCGCTTTAAAAGCGTCCTCAAAATTAATTGAACTTGCAGGAAGTCGTGGAAGTCAACGCGCAGATGGTTTAGATCGATACTGGCGCAATGCACGCGTACATACTTTACATGATGCATCACGTTGGAAATATTTCTTTATTGGAAATTATGTCCTCAACAACATCCTTCCACCACGTAGAGGGACATTGTAATGACAAATACATTTCAAAAAGCAGCCGATAAAAAGAAAATCTTACTTAATGCCTTCGATATGAACAGTGTTGGTCATATTAATCATGGTTTGTGGACGCATCCCCGTGATGAATCACATCGTTTTAATGAGCTGAATTACTGGACAGACCTTGCCAAAACATTGGAACAAGGGTTATTCGATGGCTTATTTATTGCCGATATTACAGGGGTCTATGATGTGTATCAGAATGGAATAGATTTAACCTTAAAAGAATCTATTCAATTGCCAAGTCATGATCCCTCTACCCTGATTTCTGCAATGGCAGCAGTGACTCAAAATCTAGGTTTTGGGGTAACCGTGAATTTAAGTTATGAAACGCCTTACCAATTTGCACGGCGTTTTGCAAGTTTAGATCATCTCACACAAGGTCGTATTGGCTGGAATATAGTAACTGGTTATTTAGACAGTGCTGAGCGTTTAATTGGGCAAAAAGGTCTAAAAGATCATGACTTACGTTATGAACAAGCTGAAGAGTTTTTAGAGCTTTGCTATAAGTTTTGGGAAGGCTCTTGGGAAAATGATGCCATACAGAAAGACAAGCAAAAGCGTATCTTTACCGATCCAAAAAAAGTACATCAGATCAATCATCATGGTCGCTTTTATCAAAGTCAGGGTGTATTTCAAGTTTCACCTTCTCCACAACGTACTCCTGTCTTGTTCCAAGCAGGTGCTTCTCCGCGTGGTCTAGCTTTCTCAACTCGACATGCTGAATGTGTATTTATTGGGGGTGATCAACCTGCAAAGATCAAACAACAAGTAGATAAAATTCGTGAATTGGCTGTAGAACAAGGCCGTGATCCACAAGACATTAAAATCTTTGTCGGCATTACAGTTGTCACTGCTGAGACAGATCAACTGGCACAACAAAAGTTAGCTGAATATGCCAGTTATGCAAGCCCTGAAGCAGGACTAGCACATTACTCCAGCTCAGTCGGCATTGACCTTTCACAATATGCAGATGATGAAGCCATTCCTTATCGTCAAACCAACAGTATTGCTTCAGTCAACAATAAGTTTAAAGAAAATAAGATCACACCAAATGATCTTAAAGCACAACACCAATTGGGTGGACGTTATCCATTGATTGTCGGAAGTGGCGAAACCATTGCAGAAAAACTGATTCAACTCCTGGATGAAACAGGAATTGATGGATTTAATCTCACCCGTACTGTTGCGCCAGAATCCCATCAAGACTTTATCAAATTGGTCATTCCACAATTGCAACAACGTGGTCGGTTTAAAACGCAATATGAGAATGGCGCGTTACGCAACAAAATCTTTAAACAGGGTGATTATTTAAATCAACAACACCCTGCTTCAGGTTTTCGATGTCAAAACTCTAATCAAAACAACAGCATCGAAACAGACAGCCTACAAGCACAAACTGTCTAAACATCATTGATTTAAATTATTGACTTTAAGGGGTGTTAAATGACACAAACAAACTCGTCAGCCAATGGCAATCCATCTCCAAGGAAAAATGCTAAAAGTAAGTTTATTTTACTAGGCATTGTCATTATTGCGGTGATTGCAGGGCTTGTTTATTGGAACCATCATAAAAAATCAGGTTCAGCAGAAATTACTATTGGTATTAGCCCACCTTTTGCTAAACCCTTACAAGTTGCAGCAGAAGAAGCAAAGAAACAAGGTATTCTGATTAAGCTGGTTGAGTTTTCCGACTGGAATACGCCTAATATCACCTTGAATCATGGCGATATAGATGCAAACTACTTCCAGCATCAACCATTTCTAAGCAATGCGTTAAAAGAAACGGGCTTTAAACTCAAGCCGATTGCAACAGGTGTGGCAACACATGTTGGTTTATATTCTAAAAAATATGATTCCTTGGCTGCAGTACCTGAACATGCACGTGTAGTTATACCCAATGACCCTGTAAACCAAGGTCGTGCCCTACTTCTTTTACAACAAGCCAAGCTGATTAGTTTAAAAGATCCCAACAATCATTTATCTAACTTACAAGACATCACTGCGAACCCTAAGAATTTTAAATTTATTGAAGTTGAAGGGCCACAGACTGCGCGTGCGGTAGATGATGCTGATTTGGTATTTAGTTACCCGCTTTACTTACGTTTGGCAAAAACCATAGATCCAAACAAAGCCTTATTGCTTGATGATAATACCAATACACGTTATGCGATTTTGTTTGTGGTTAAAGATGACTATGAACAACAACATCCTGACAAGGCCAAACAACTCAAAGAATTTATCAAGATTTACCAAACTTCTGACAAAGTCAAACAAGCTTTGAACGATGATATTGGTGAAAACTTATGGTTCGCAGGTTGGAAATAAGGAAGCATTCATGTCTCAAATTTCCAAACGCAGCAATAAAAATGTATGGATTGGTCTTGCTATTGTGGTCATTATATTTGGGCTATTTGGCTACCGATATGTAAAAAACCAGCAAAAAGATAATGTTTTAACCATTGGTATCAGCCCACCCTATGCTGAACTACTCCAAACAGTTGCCAATGAGGTTGAGAAAGATGGCATTCATGTCAAACTGGTTGAGTTCTCAGATTGGCAAGCGCCCAATGTTGCGGTTCAGAACCGTGACATTGATGCTAACTTTTTCCAGCAAAGCGTCTTTTTAAAAAATGCCATTAAACAAACCAACTATGACTTACATGCTTTCGGTACTGGGAGTGGGAGTCATGTTGGTCTGTACTCGAAACAGTACAAGTCTTTAGAAGCCTTGCCACAGCATGCGCGTGTAGTGATTCCTAGTGATCCTGTAAATTCTGCCCGTGCACTAATTCTGCTCCATCGTGCTGGGCTGATTCAGATCAAAGATGTTAATAACGAACTTTCAACTTTACAAGATGTTGTTTCAAACCCTAAGCAATTGAAGTTTATAGAAGTTGAAGGTCCTCAAACAGCATTGGCATACGATGATGCTGACCTCATCTTTGGTTTTCCACATTACCTCAATATGGCAAAAAAAGCAGATCCACATAGCGCACTGTTTTTAGATCCTATTGATAAAAAATACGCCATCCTTTTTGTCACAAGACGTGACTATCAAGATAAAAATCAAAAGTTAGAGAAATTTATTCAAGCTTTCCAAAACTCACAACAGGTTCGAAATATTTTAGATAAAGATTTCGGCAAAGATATGTGGTTTGCAGGCTGAAAATAAGGAGCATAGAAATGGTGAGTTTCGGTTCACAGGTTGACTTTTCAGTCCCTCATATCAAAATCCGTGATTTAAATAAGTTTTATGCAGGACAAGACCAAAAAATTCATGCATTGAAAAATATCAATCTCGATATTCCTCAAGGCAAAATTTTCGGCATCATCGGCAAAAGTGGCGCAGGTAAGTCTTCTCTTCTTAGAACATTGAATGGTCTGGAAAGCATTTCTGAAGGAAGCATCCATATCCATCAACAGAATTTGGCTGAATTGAGCCATGCAGAATTGATTCAAACACGTCAAAGAATCGGCATGATCTTTCAACATTTTAATTTAATGTCAGCCAAAACTGTTTGGGACAATGTGGCATTGCCCTTGAAGATTGCCCAAGTCGATAAAGCCGAAATCGAAACACGCGTCAATGATGTTTTAGCGCTGGTTGGATTAAGTAATAAAGCCTACAACTACCCGTCACAATTATCTGGTGGTCAAAAACAACGTGTTGGCATCGCCCGTGCATTGGTACATCATCCTGAAATTTTACTTTGTGATGAAGCAACATCCGCACTTGACCCTGAAAGCACTTCGGTTGTTTTGTCTTTATTGAAAAAAATCAACCGTGAATTGGGTATCACCATTGTTTTAATTACCCATGAAATGCAAGTGATTCGTGAAATTTGCGATCAAGTCGTGGTGATTGAACATGGAGAAATCGTTGAATCTGGTCAAGTCTGGTCTGTGTTCTCTAAGCCTGAGCAAAAAATTACCCAAGAATTGTTAAACTTAGAGCAACTTGATTTACCTTTTGATTTTATTGATGAACCTCAACCCGATTCAACGCATAGTATTTTAAAACTACGCTACGAAACAGATCCTAAAAACTCTCCTGATCTAGTACAGGTTTTTCAAGCATTTGAAGCATCTGTTCATTTATATCAAAGCCATATCGACAGTATTCAAAATCATTTGGTCGGTACATTGATTGTAGGTACTGCGCAAATCGATCTAGACCTTGCCGCATTACAAGAAAAACTAAAACATCACATTGCACAAATAGAGGTACTGGGCTATGCAAGACCAACTCATTGATTTGTTAATAACAGGAACAATTGACACCTTACTAATGGTGGGTGTTTCTGCTTTTATTGCCTTTTTAATTGGATTACCACTAGCAGTTGTGTTGGTGAATACATCGGAGCAAGGGATTTATCCCTCTAAAAAGATCAACCATGCTTTAGGCACAGTGATCAATATTACTCGATCTGTTCCCTTTCTTATTTTGATGGTTGCACTTATTCCTCTAACCCGTTGGATTGTTGGAACAAGTTATGGGGTATGGGCTGCTGTTGTTCCTTTGACCTTGGCGGCAACTCCATTTTTTGCTCGTATCGCTGAAGTAAGCTTACGTGAAGTCGATCAAGGCCTAATCGAAGCAGCACAAGCCATGGGTTGTAATCGTAAACAGATCGTT
Source organism: Acinetobacter bereziniae (assembly GCA_009912575.1). Classification (GTDB taxonomy): domain Bacteria; phylum Pseudomonadota; class Gammaproteobacteria; order Pseudomonadales; family Moraxellaceae; genus Acinetobacter; species Acinetobacter bereziniae_A. The sequence goes on along the minus strand of WNDP01000063.1, from coordinate 8,604 downwards.
TGGCATGTGCTTTTACCTGAAGCATTACCAGGAATCGTAGCAGGCTTTACGGTTACGATTGTCACCATGATTAACTCGTCAGCCATTGCAGGTGCAATTGGTGCAGGTGGGTTGGGTGATATAGCATACCGCTATGGTTATCAGCGTTTTGATATGCAAATGATGTTTGCCGTAATCGTGGTTTTAGTTGCCTTGGTGATGCTTGTTCAGGCATTTGGTGACAGCCTGGCAAATCAATTGGATAAACGGAAGATCTAAATGAATGATTGATCATTTTTGAAAACTATGCTGGTTGTATATGGCGTGTAGAGGTACAACTGTACCTCTGATTCAATTGAACATAAATTCACTGCATATCTACGCTGATAACCTGATTATTTTGCTCAATAAAAACTCGATTTATAATTGAAAAGCGACCACAGCTATAAATAGACACGATCTGTTTAAAAACTTATAGGTCGCAGACCTGACTTTGTCATGGCTTTCATGTAAAATCACTGGCAATTTTTATATAACACTTTGTGAGTCATTTCATGGGTTTTAATTGCGGTATTGTCGGCTTGCCGAACGTGGGTAAATCTACTCTTTTCAATGCATTGACTAAAGCTGCTATTGCTGCGGAAAACTTCCCATTTTGTACGATTGAACCGAATACAGGTATTGTTCCAGTACCAGATCCACGTTTAGACAAATTAACAGCCATTGTAAAACCGCAACGTGTCATTCCAACAACAATGGAATTTGTAGATATTGCAGGCTTGGTTGCAGGTGCGTCTAAAGGTGAAGGTTTAGGTAATCAATTTCTTGCAAATATCCGTGAAACTGATGCGATTGCACACGTTGTTCGTTGTTTTGAAGATGAAAACGTCATCCATGTAAATGGTAAAATTGATCCATTAGATGATATTGCAACGATCAATACTGAACTTGCTCTTGCTGACTTAGAAACCGTCACTAAAGCAGTTACTCGTTTAGCAAAATCTGCAAAAGGTGGCGACAAAGAAGCTGTTGCAACTAAAGCGGCGCTCGACAAAATCTTACCATTGCTAGATGAAGGCAAACCTGCACGTGCTGCTGATTTAGATGATGATGAGCGCAAGCTTGTTCGTGGTTTTGGTTTAATGACTTTAAAACCGACCATGTATATTGCAAACGTTGCAGAAGATGGATTTGAAAACAATCCACATCTTGACGCTGTGAAAAAGTTAGCTGCTGAGGAAAATGCAATTGTGGTTCCACTTTGCAACCAAATCGAAGCTGAAATTTCACTTTTAGATGATGAAGATCGTGCAGAGTTTCTTGAAGCCTTAGGCATGGAAGAACCAGGTCTTAACGTGGTGATCCGTGCGGGTTATAACTTATTAGGTTTACAAACTTACTTTACTGCTGGTGTACAAGAAGTTCGTGCTTGGACTGTAAAAGTGGGTGCAACTGCTCCTCAAGCTGCTGGTGTAATTCACACTGACTTTGAAAAAGGCTTCATCCGAGCAGAATGTATTGCTTATGATGATTTCATTCAATTCAATGGTGAAAATGGTGCAAAAGAAGCAGGTAAATGGCGTTTAGAAGGTAAAACATACATCGTTCAAGATGGCGATGTATTGCACTTCCGTTTTAACGTTTAAAACGCTTTAATACATTGATCAAACAGGTTGAAGCTATCTTCAGCCTGTTTATTTAAATTTAAATATCTCTCATTCTATTTGAGTTCAATTAAAAGCTTTCGATATCTTTGAATTTTACGCTTCCCAAGATTATATTTTTCTTCAAGTTCATTAAATGTTAAATTTTCTAAATCATTTTGGTGCTCTAACACCCACATTTTTCTTTGATCTTTTGGAGAAATATTTAGAAAATTTCGAAGAATCAATCTATTTTTGACAATATAGTTTTCATTACGATCAAGTATTCTGGCAATTTCAGGAATCGACAAATGCAGAGAAAGTAACACCTCTTGATTCTCTAAACGCCAAACCTGAACCAAATCATTGTGATGTGGAATATTCAGTAGTTTTTTTAATTCTCCTCTTTTCCTATAGACCTGACTAGGCTCAATGTTTAATCTTTTAGCAGTTTCTTCTTTACTTAGTTTTAAATGAAGTAAAATGTCTTGATTTTCCAGCAACCATTCGCGATTTTGATCTTGTACTTTTGGGGTTTTTAAAATTTCTCTTAATCTTGCTTTCGCTCTTAAAATTTGCCCATTGGTCTTTTGAAATTGCTTAGCCAGTTCTGCAACTGTTTTACCTGAATTTAATAATTCATCTTGGTGATCTAACAACCATTGATATTTATCCTGCTTGTTTTGCTGAAATTGTGCCGAAAAAGTTAACTCTCCAAGTTCTTGCCGAATACGATTGTAGGTTTTTGTTGCGATAAAAGGACTAACATTAAACTTTAAAGCGATCTCTTCTACATCCATTTCTGTCATTTGCGCTTTATGCTTTTGGAACCATTGTTCCTGCTGATCATCTGCTGAAGTTTTTCTCATTTTTTTGCTTTTAGGTATATCAATGAGCTCTGCCAACCATTCTTTATGTTGGTAAACTTGATTCCGATTTAAACCATACTTCGCTTTGAGTGTTTGATGACTGTCATATAAAAGCTCATCTTTATGCTCAAGGATCCATTGATCATTTCGATATATAAACTTGTTTTGAATACCAAGCCTTCTTCTGAATTTTGCAACTATGCCATTATTTAAACCAAGCTGCTGTTCACTCTCCGTAATCGAATGTACTTTAAGAAACTCTGCAATCTCAGGGCTCAGAATATGTGAAAACACACCACCAATTCCATCTCGAGGTGTTAACGCGTATGGCCAGCCCCGGTAAATCATAATACCAGAAATAGACTTTCGCTCTTCGTACACGTCCCAATCTTCATTTTCCCAATCTTTAATGGTTTTTATCGGGTAAAGTTTATACTTCTTAGACATCTCTACTATGATTACAATATGTATTTAACTACCCTTTTATCAATTTATACTTAACAATAAAAGATGTTTCATTAAATATTTTTTAATTAAATATCAAATTGTGTAATATTAAATTCTATTAAATTTATACTTAGATCATTTATAAATATGACTTAAAGCCCTTTAAACTATAAAATTTAATGACTAAGGGTTTATCAATTTGATATCAACCATTCTTGTAACATAATATTTCTTATCTTCATCTCTAGTTTGAATTTTTTAAATTTTCTGTGTATTACGTTTTGTTCGTCTTTTGAAAATAAGCCCATAATAATCGACTATCGCTAGTTGCACTTTTCCAAATCATATATAATAATGATAATTATTAACATTACGATTATATTTAACTCAATAGGATTGTTTCATGGCTTACTCTCTTCCACAACTGCCTTATGCTTATGATGCACTTGAACCTAATATTGATACCCAAACAATGGAAATCCACCATACTAAGCATCATCAAACCTATATTAATAATATCAATGCGGGGATTGAAGGCACTGAATGGGAAAAGTTATCTGTAGAAGAGCTGGTTTCAAAAGTAAATGAAGTGCCTGCTGAACTAAAAAACAATGTCATTAATAATGCAGGTGGTCATGCCAACCACTCATTATTTTGGACAGTGATGAGCCCACAAGGTGGTGGTGAACCGATCAAAGAAATTGCTGAGGCGATTGAAAAAGATGTTGGTGGTTTTGAAAAATTTAAAGAAGCATTTACCAAAGCTGCTTTAACACGCTTTGGCAGCGGTTGGGCATGGTTAAGTGTAACACCTGAAAAGAAAGTGATCGTTGAAAGTAGTGCCAACCAAGACTCTCCACTTATGAATGGTAATATTCCAGTGCTTGGTCTCGATGTATGGGAGCATGCGTATTATTTAAAATATCAGAATCGTCGTCCTGAATATATTGCAGCATTTTTCAATGTTGTAAATTGGGAAGAAGTGAATCGTCGTTATTTAGAAGCGATTAAATGAAATACTATATAGATCCGATGCTCATGCCAATGTCTCATAATCCCGTAATTAAAAAAATAAAATTCTTTATTGGCTGCGCCATACTCGTCTTTGGTCTGTTGATTTTGATCAAAGAATTTTTATTATAAAAATTTATCTATATACCCTCTTTAAGAAATCAAATACTTAAAGAGGGTCATTTTTCACTGATACTTTTTTATTTTGCATGAAGGGTTTGCAATGATTTTTGATCCATTGCAGTTCGTTGTTTTCTCGCTTCAGCTAACATTTTTGTTTGCAGGTCTTTACGAAAACCAAGCAAAAACACAAATTCAGCAAGTACAAACAGTGGGCCAATCGCCAATCCTACAAGATCATCGACAAAAGCTGGTTTTTTCTTTTCATAAAAATGACCTACGAATTGGAACACCCATCCCACCACAAAGCTACCAATACTAATTGCAAGCCACATCCCCAGATTCAATTGAGCAATTTTATAGGCAAATGGATAAGCAATGGCATAAATCAATAGCATCAAAAAGCCTAAAGACTTATCCAGTCTTAAATAATAAATCACGCTGAAGACCAACAGCACTAAAGCCAAAGTGATTTCAAAACCAGAGAACATCACTCCTGCTCTCGCAGTTAAACACATGATTGAAAATACAATCATTGGAATACCAATGAAATGGGTAAACACATTTTTATGATCTAAATGATATGCTGCATATTGGCTTAGCAGTTGTTCTAATCGAGTCATGTTCAGCATCCTTGTTTACGATATTTACTGACTATATAAAAACATAGGTATAAAAGTTGTCGTCTAGCTGACAAATGAATGATTTTTAGGATGATAGAAAAATATTGTCAGAGATTTACCCTTAAAGAAATGGTTAAAGGATGTCGTCAATTTTATTTTTAATTATCAGATGTCAAAAACAAATTTTTTATAGATAATCATCTGAACTATTCATTGTATGGTTAAACTCATTGAATTTTTGAACTTAATGAACGCTTAAAAAGTGATGCTTTAAGACTATATTGTGAAGTAGCCTAAATATCAGATACTCTATCAGCTCAACCCAAAAAGGAACTTTTGTGCTGAACTCAACAGACCTTGAATTATTAAGTAAAAACGTCTGGTATGCTCAATTACCTGTGCAATTCCAACAATTTATCCAGCAACATTCGAACTATCATAGCTATGAAAGAGATCAGGCAATTTTTAGATCTGGCGATATTTTTAATGGCATTTATGCTGTTTTAGATGGTCGAATTCGCCTAGGTTATATTGATATTGAAGGCAATGAATCGGTCGCTGCTATCGTAGAGCCAATCATGTGGTTTGGAGAAATATCGCTTGTTGACCAGCAACCACGTTCACACGATGCAATTGCTGTTGGAAAATGTGTGATTTTACATATCCCGAGTTTGGTTATTAATACCTTTTTAGCTGAATATCCCAAATATTGGTTCCATATCGCACAACTCACCAGCCAAAAACTTCGCTTTGCATTTTTAGAATTGATTTCGATTCAAACACAGCACATACAACAGCGTTTAGCCCAACGTTTAATGTTTATTTTAAATGGCTATGGAAACCATGCCCACATTGAAAAAAACACTATTCACTTATCTCAAGATCAACTGGCACTCATGTTAAAATGCTCAAGACAAACCATTAACCAAGAATTACACTTATTGGAACAACAAGGTATTTTAAAAATTGCATTTAAAAGAATAGAAATTTTAAATATCAATCAGTTATATACTATTGCTCATTCAATGAATGAATCTTCACATTAAACTTGAATACCTTATTTTTAAGGAAAGATTAAATCAACCTTAAATAACTGGAATATATAATCATTTTATAAATAAAATATACAATTTATGTGTTCTACTTAGCAAAAAATAGATTTATATTTTATTCAGGCGCTAATGCCATCTCAATAAAAGTTGATATAAATGAAAAAATCACAACTCTTCTCACGGCGGGACTATTCACAGTGCTTAGCGCTTCTGCTTTTGCCTGTCCAAAAGGTACAACATTAGTCGGTGGAACTGGCCCAAATCATAAAGGTGGGAAATGTGTTGCTGCGAATCCTGCAACTCAAGCAGCGTCTAAAACCTCTACAACAGCAACTAAAGTAAAAGCGGATACGACCAAAGCAGTTGAAGCAAAACCAAAAGATGCCAAAGCAGCAGTTGAAACTGAAACGGCCACAACCAAGGCAAAAGTAGAATCTGCAACAAAAGTAAAAACTGATGCAGCAACGAAAGAAAAGCGGATGCAGCGACAAAAACCACAGCAACTAAAGACAAAGCTGTAAAAACAGCTTCAACCAATCCTTTAAAACCTTAATTGTTCCAAAGCAATTCAGTTAATCAATAAAAATGGCGCTTCATCTGCGCCATTTTTACAGGTTTCATTAGAAAATATTATTATTTGCCTTGGTATTTCCTAAGCTAGGATTATCAATAGCATCTTTGCACTGCGCTTTATCTCGCTCATATTGCGCCTGATTTTTCTGCATTTCACCATCTTTCTCAAGTGTCGATCTTGCCCAAGTATCTAGACTGGTCATGGCTTTACGGCATAACGCATATTTTCCTTCAGTCACAGAGTCAGTCATTTTGACATTGATCCGCCAGTCTGTACTCAACTTCCGAATGGGTTTCCGCACGTTGTCTTCAATCAAATTCAATTGCTTGCGATACACATAAGGTTCAATTTGATTAATCAATTTCCATGCTTCATGCGCATAGGTGGTTGCATCATTGGTGAGTTTTGGCGCAGCTTTAATTTCTACCTTTTGCTGAGGTTCAGAAGATGAATTACCACAAGCTTGCAAACCTAAAACACCTAAAATCAAGGTCATACTCAATAATAATTTCGACTGATTTGCGAACATAAAGTCACGCCTAAATAAACATTTCGCTCCTATGCTATTAAATTCAGGTAGAATACTCAATCTTGATTTTACCTTTTGTTTTACTCTGGCTTTTAGGTGTCCTGTGTCCGAGCACAATCCTCCAGTCCAAACAGCTGGCTTTTGGCAAGGCGCGAAAGATAGCCAAGCCATAATTTTTACATATCTTCCTGTTTCTTTTGCCTTTGGCGTTTCAGCAACTCAATTTGGTTTTAGTGCATGGGAAGCGCTGTTTTTATCCTGCTCAATGTATGCAGGCGCAAGTCAATTTCTTGTTGTCGCATTATTAGGTAGTGGTACATCAATATGGATGACAGCACTGACAGTAATTGCATTAGATATTCGTCATGTGCTTTATGGCCCAGCTTTACAAAACCTGATTCAAGACCGTTTAAACTTAAAAAAGACCGCAGTTTGGGCTTGGGGATTAACGGATGAAGTATTTGCCGCAGGCATGATTAAACTGTCACAACGTCGTCAAGAATGGTCAGAATCATGGATGCTTGGACTCAGTCTATTCAGTTGGATGTCATGGGCACTTGGTTCATTCTTAGGTGGATTATTTGCTGATCAAGTTACGCATCTGCCTCAGTTCTTACAAGCAGCATTAGACTTCCTGCTCCCAGCATTGTTCTTGAGCTTCTTATTGGCAGCTTTTGAAAAAAGACATACTTTTGTAGTGATTGTTTGTTTAGTTGTTTCGGCATTGGCTTGTTATTTTATCAACATGTCAGCAGCAATATTCATCGGTATCGCTTCAGGTATTTTAGCAGGATTATTTAAATATTATATTTTAAAACAAAAAGATGAAGTGAGTATCTAACATGGACTTACATATTATTTTGGTCGGAATCTTGGTTGGTATTGCAAACTTTGCTTCACGCTTTGGGCCTTTTTATTTATTGCAGAAAAGCCAGCAACATGAACAATCACGTGGTTCTACGTGGTTAAAAATAGCGTTGGGCAGTATCGGAATTGCGGCAATCAGCCCAATGTTGATTGTTGCAACACTTCCCCCATTAATCGAAACACCCAATAAGAGTTTTGCGATGCTGGTCGGTTTTGTGGTGCTGACAGGATTGTACTTTAAATTCAAACGAATCGTTTTAGCGACGCTTATTGCAGCACTCGCCTATGGTTTGGTTTATACCTATGTTTAATATTTAACATACTAAACCTTCTTCGAAAATCACCGTTTAAATGATGAAATCCTTTCATTGAATGGTTAGGTCTTTTTAAAATAAAGAATCTTTTTGACCAACAATTTGGGCATTCTTAATTTTCATCACATTGTTTAAACCACATTATAAAAACTCATTAGGCTTGCTGCTGTAGTTAAATAATGAGCATTCAATACTTTTAAATATTGATAAAATATAAATGTGGTCTTTCTACGGTAACACGATATGGATATTGCCATTGTCGAATGGAGGTTATCAACAAAAACAAGACACTATGAACCGTACCGGGTTTTTCGGAGAGATTTTTATTTAAGTTAGGCCACCTGACCTAATGGGCTCATCTTATCATAGTACATTGCTTCAAATTCAAATTCAAATTCAAATTCAAATTCAAATTCAAATTCAAATTCAAATTCAAATTCAAATTCAAATTCAAATTCAAATGGTGATACATAACCTAGAGCACTATGTACACGCTTTTTATTGAACCAATCCACCCAGTTTAATGTCGCAAGTTGTACATCTACCAAACCTTGCCAATCTGCTTTTAGATATTCA
>WNDP01000062.1 GCA_009912575.1 Acinetobacter bereziniae | reverse complement strand
TAGCGCGTTGCAGTTCTTTATTTTCACGTTCCAGTTGTTTTATACGTTCTTGATCTGAAAGATGCTGTACTTTAACTGGATTTTGTTGATCCAAATATTTTTGATGCCAAACACGCAGTGTTTCAGGGGTACAACCTATCTTGGGAGCAATAGCAGTGATTGCAGCCCAATTCGATGGATAATCTTTTTCGGATTCAATAACAAGTTGAACCGCTCTTTCTTTGATTTCAGGGGTATAGTTTGATTTTTTCATCGGAGTAGTTTCTCAGAATGTTGAGTCTCCGACAAACATGGTACGGTTCAGACTGTATTTATCAGTTTATAAGCCCTTAGAAAAGGGCTTTTACACTGTTATAGGCTGATTTAAGTTGGTCGATAAATAGTGATACTTTTTCAGCTAAGTCATCCCAATTTTCTCCAAGCGCTACTACAACATTTTTAGCATAAGCCAGTACCCAGGCTTTTTTATCCGTACCAGATTGTTCAGCATTGGCTTTTTCAACTGAATCCATTGCATTTGCAACGATGGTATAGACCGTATGTGCTGTTTGAATGGCTTGTATAATGCCAATGGCTACGATTGAAATTTTAGGTTGTGAAATTGTCACTTTTAGCTCCTTATACAATTGCTTTTTCTTCACCATAAGTTTTTAGATTCACTAATGGATTTGGTTTGGCACTGGGTGCAACTTGATGGGTAATGATGAATTCTGCTCGAGCTGAAAAACCGCATCGAATATTTCTGCATTGGAAATAAACAACACGGAATAAGGGACTCTCAAGCTTGCTGGTCCTCATAATAAATTTATCGGCACAGTGAGGACATAAAAAACTATTTTTAGATGCCATAGCCTGCTTCTGGTTGTATTTACTTCCATTATATTATATAAGAACATATATTTGTGCTTTCATCTTAATTTTAATACTATTTACTCTGTTTTTTCCGAATAGAAAAAATGATATGAAAAATCTCAAGTGCCTTTGCTGTTTTAAACTGCTGGCAAAAAGTGAAACATTTACTTCGATTGAAATAAAATGTCCACGATGTAAAACATTAAATACATTTCAGAGCACCTTGAGTGCCTTACCTGAATGCCCAGAGCATCAAAACACATCAGGTAAGATCCATGACACAAAACCTCTCACCTCAATACAATCCTAGTGGCCATAGTTTTAGTGGTTGGTTAGGTGGTAAGTCACAACTGGCCAGAACAATTATCGAAATGCTTCCAGAACATAAAACCTATGTGGAAGTGTTTGGTGGTGCTGGCTGGGTCCTCTTCAAAAAAACAGCATCAACGATTGAAGTAATAAATGACATTAATGATGATCTCATCAATTTATATAGAATCTTGAAATTTCATTTTGATGCTTTTTTGTCTGAATATGAGCTTTTACTATTCTCTCGCACACAGTTTGATGATTTTAAACGTGACCAATCTGGCTTAACAGATATTCAACGTGCCGTGAAATTTTATTATTTATTACGTTCTGCTTTTGGTTGTCAGCTTGATGGAAGCTTTACATATTCTAAAGATAGAGCAAGTCGTATGAGACTAGGGAACCGTTTACGAGAGCATTTAATCTCTATACACGAACGTTTGCAAAATGTGGTCATTGAAAATCGTTCATATGATTATGTGATTGGTCGACTAGATAGTCCTGATACTTTGTTTTACTTAGATCCACCTTATTGGGATTGTGAAAACGTCTATGGTAAGGGTATCTGGAGTAAAGATGACTTTTACACACTGAAGCAAAAGTTGGACGGAATTAAAGGAAAATTTATACTGAGTCTTAATGATGTTCCTGAAGTACGCGAGTTATTTAAAGATTATCAAATGACACACCGGAAAATTCGCTGGTCTGTAAATTCTAAAGCAGCCAATGAAGTTCATAATGGTAATGAGTTGATCATTTATAATTTTTGATTTAAATGGGTGGGATGTGAAATCCCACTTATTATTTATTGATTTTCTTTAACCTGTTGCAACATATCTTGTTTGGCATTTAGACGTGGTAATTCACGTTTGAGTCGCTTATCTGCAGCTTTTTTACTTTGAAGTACTGCATTGATGACCTTCGGATTAGATTGATCGCCTAATGTTGCCCAATAACGTGGACTTAGTCCTTTGCCATTTGTATATTGCACCTTTAATCCCGTGTAGGGTTTCATATCTAATTCATTGTGGGCAGAAAATTTTCCTGTTTCCTGATCCAATAATGCATATTCACGATCTAGACGTTGCTGGGCACCAGCTTTAGTCAAATAAAGATAAGTGAAATGTTTGGCATTAGAAATATCCCCTTTCACCAGTTGCAGCGCTTTTTCTCCTTCCTGGTAATACACCACTACGCCAGTCCACTTTTTATCTTTTTCGGTGACAAACTGATCTTCAAATAATTCGGAAACATCGTCTGCATCAGGAAAAAAAACTTCAAGCTGCAGATCTGTTGTATAGCCACCTGAAGCGTCCAATGTGTCTGTAATTGTGGTACCGAGCCAGTAAATTTCGTCGATTTGTTCTTTGATACCGACAAATAAAAAAGTTTGCTCAGGGATGAGATCTGGTTTGCCTCTGGCCAGTTTATAACTCAGCGTTTCTGCAGTCCGTTTAAAGTGATTTAGTTTTGCTCTGGCTGCCAAAGTTGCTGTTTGTTTATCCCTGTGAATATGGCGAAGCTCTTTGATATTTTGGTTCGATTGATCGCCAACGATGACTTCAAGTTTTTTGGCCATCTTGTCATCATAATAAAATGCGCGAATAGCCGTGACTTCTTCTCCTCCATCACTATAACTGTATCGATGTTCGTCACCCTGATTACGTTGTAAAAGGTATGTTGGTAATTCTTGGCCAGATATGGTCTGACTCTGACCTTTAGGCATAAATAGTAATACGCCATTTTTAATGGTCGCTATCGCATCATGTTCATCTGCTAGGCGTGTAATTAGATTCGCATCTGATTCGTTTTGATCGAGATGAATGATTTTGTGGTTGGCGAGTTCTTCTGAAACTTTATATTTTAAGTCATGTTCTATGGCAATTTTGGTGATGATCTCACCTAACAAAACATTATCAAAACTACGTTCTTTTTTTTGCTTCAGTGTCTTTTTCATATCTGCACTGGTCGCTCGAATACGAAGCTGATCTGGAGCCCCTGAATGTTCTGCTTCCTTGACAATAAAACTGCCTTTATAGACCAAACCAGAATGTTGCCAACCAATCCAAGCTTGTAAAACGGCACCTTTGCTTGGGATTTCTAGCATTCCATCATGATCAGATAATGCGATATCAAGCGTATCAACTTCAAAGCCACGTTTGTTTTCAATCCGCATTTGTAACAAACGATTATTGATTTTAGATGAAATGTCTAAGCCATCTACCACAAGCTTATAAATAGGAACTGGGTTCGCCTGCAGTATATCTTCCACGACATCATTTAAGGTTGAAAGAACAGTCATAATAAACCTATTAATTTGCCTGCAGTATTGCCGATTAGTGTTCCTGACTTCTGCGCTTGTGTAAGTTTTAAACTAAACTCTATTTTCCGTGGTAAACCATTTTTAAAGAAAATAGTCTGGGTTTCTTGTAAATCATTAATAAAATACAGACCAAATACTTTTCCTGTACCTGAAATAAGCGGAAAGGCTTTACCTGTATCACCCATGGTACGAAGTGCAGTGATGCTCATTTGAGAGCCAAACTCTGGAACAATACTTCCTTCAAGTGAAATAGTATCTTCGCCACGTCCTAAGAATTGGTATGCTGGCATATCACCAACACGCGAATTACTTGGGTGCCGCCAATTCGTACTGCGTTGTAATTGCTGATATGCAACAGTAGGAATACTAAATGGGAACATGCCCAATATCATCATCATATTGATTACTCCTGATCTGCCATGATGGTACGAACTCGCGCCAATTTGTCACGTTGTAAACGCATAAAGACTTGTTCAATTTGTCGTTCAAGATCTGAAGGATTTTGTCCTGGTGCAGCATGAATATGAACCGTATATGTATCCCCTGCTACAGCCAATGCAGACTGACGATTCGGGGTTAAATTCGGTACTGATTGGATTTTTGAAATGACTGGCGCAGCGATATCAATCTGATCCATCACTGGTGATTGCGTTTTATTGGTGAATAGATTGAGTATTTGGTTATATGTATTCTTCAGCTCTGGAAATGCCTGTGTCAATCCCATGCCGATACCACCAATGATATGACCGCCAAGCCCAGCCATAACACGGCTTGGAGAGTGAATATCCATTGTTTTTCGCATGAAATCTGGCATCCAACTGTTAATGGTTGCCCAAAGTGATTTTAGCTTTGCAAAGCCCGACTCAATCCCTTTCACCAAGCCACCAATAATCATGCTGCCAAAGTCTGAAAACTTAGCTGGTAGTTCTATACCGAACCAGGATAAAACTTTGGCAAATGCAGCATAGAACAAACCATATGGAGACCAGTTAATAATCAAAGCACTCAGACCAGAAATACCACCAGAAAATGCTGTTTTAACTTCGTTCATACGCGCATTAAACCACTGCCCCATCGGTGCAAATAAGGTCGTAATATTGGTCCATACATTGGATACTACTGGTGTAATACTACTCCAAATTTCGGATGCACTGTTTTTTACCTCCATCCATTTTTGAGAGAACCAATCACCAATAGGACTAAAGTAAGTTGTAATAGATGTCCATAAACCACTTACTCCAGATGTTATTGAAGACCAGACTTCACTAAAAAATGCAGTGATACTTGACCAATTTGCGATGATCAATCTAGGAATGCCAATAAATGGAATTAGAAAATTTAAAATTGGATTGTTAGCAAAAATAGCATCCACAGACTGAATAATTCCCTTAATCCAATCAATACCGGTTTGGAATGCAGATACAACCTTATTCCACAGATCCGAAAAGAACGCTTTGATTGGCTCCCAGTTTTTATAAATTAAATATGCTGCTGTCGCCAGTAATGTAATAGCAAAGATAATTGGATTGGCCATCATCAAACGCCCAGCCATTAAGAACATTCTACCTAGCCACATTATTGCTGAACCTACCATCTTGAATGGTGTCGTGAGCATTTTAAATACAAAGCCTAAAGCACTTCCCTTAACTCCCAAAGTTGCCATCATGAGTCTAAGGCTCAACATACCTAAAATCAGTGGTGAGAAGATGACAAGTAAGCCTCCTATCGCAACAAGACCACCAGCAATGATCAATAAACCTGTGCCTAATGCTTTGGCTAATGTGGGGTTTTGTTTCATCCAGCCAGTAAATGACTCCATAGCATTGGATGCCATGACTAATGCTTGGGTATAAATCGGCAATATCGTCTGACCAAACTGTAAATATGCATCATGTAGTTTGGCTTTGGCTTCCAGCTCTTTACCTGAAGTGGAACCTTGTGCTTGAGTGTTAAGCTGATCAATATTAAAAGCACCTTCATTTAACTTGGCATTTTTATGAATTTGATCGCGCTGCATATACATTTGAGCAAATAAATTGGATGCCGTTCGGTTACTGAAAATACTACCGATTGCATCAATGACATCACCTTCTTTTGTGATTCCTTTTGCGTTCAATGCTGGTACTAAAACTTTTTCCATCCATGCAAATTGATCTTTTTTGAATAGATCTGCACCTTTGATCGCGCCAATGTCTAGATAAGATACATCACCAGTTTTATTATGTTTTACCTTCGAATAATCGCCAATAAGACCAAACTTATCCAAATTTGCGGCTGCACGTTGTGTCGTTCTGCCCTGGTATAAGTTTTGATAAGCAGACATCATCGATGTACCTACACGGAAACCTCCCATTTCCTGAACCAAAGGCTCCATTTTGTAATAGAACGCTTTGTTGTCCATGCCTTTTGCAGCAATACCACCTGTTTTGATGACATTAAGCCACTCTTCAGCCTGTACACGTCCACCTGTAGCCGTAATGACTTGCTGAATGATATTTGCCTGTTCCTGAAATGATTCTTTACTCTTTAAACCATTACGCATTTCAATCACTTTGAGCATATCCATGAATTTTTTTTCATTTTCTACTCCGTGATCACCATACATTGCTTCGTTGGCAAATTTCATCTTGGCCAGGGTTGGCGCGACCCATTGAGCATGATGAACATCACCAAATGCAGTCACCCCATCTCGCACTAACGTTAAATTATCGAGCGTACTTGTACCAAAGGTTTTCATTGCTTTTGCGTACTGAATTGCTTCTTCTGTGGCTTTTTTTCCAAACCCTAATGAAGCAATGCGATTTTCTTCTACATCGACTCGCTTGGATTCATCAATTGGTTTACGCATCTGATAAAGAGCAGCTGCTCCAGTAGCTGTCATTCCTGCCCCATACATCGCTGCTGTACGAACATTCCCAGACATTTTGCTGTGAGACTGCTGGATGCGATTGAGATTTTCTAATTTCTTTTTTTGGCTATCGATCGATGTATTTGCGGATGAAATTTTTCGTGATAATTCGACCTGATGTTCTGCAAGATTATTTGTAGACACCCCTGTTTGTTTCAGTTCAGTGCGTAACTCTTGCAATTTAGACTGATTTTTTGTGTGAGCATCTTTAAGCTTTTTGGCTTCTTTTGTTGCTTTGTCAAAATCTTTACTTAGTTTATCTGAAGGATTAGTCGCCATTTCTTGACGTAATGATTTGATGCGATCCTGAACACCTTTTAATGCCTTAGCACTGTCTTCAGTCGCTTTTTTTTGCTTAATAAACCCATCGATCTGTTTTTGCTGATCGTTTAGTTTTTTTATTTCGTCCCGGGTATTTTTTAATGCTTTGGCAGCAGCACTGCTGCTACCAATCATCAACTTGAGTGCTGGACTTAGATTGTCTCGAGATCCAAAAAAGACTTCAAGTTTTAAGGGTTTCATTCGGCATCATTTCCATTTCGATCAATGGCTTTTTGATGCCATTGCATCAGTTGAGTGAGGGACATATCTTCATAAGCTTGCGGTGGCCAGTGAAATACCACCGCAATGTTTGCGATTGCGTCGTCTACTGTTGGCGTAATACTTCCGCACGAACTGATTTCGGTTGCAAAAAAAGCATAATTGCACCACCAATTTGAGATAAATCAGCTGGCTCAAGTTGGTTAATTTGAGTTTTAGTCAACTCAGGTGAACATACGCGAGGTAAAATTGTGCAAATCGCGGTTACATCACCTTGCAACAGATCTGCAATTTTAAGGCCCTGCAATGCTTGAGTACTGGGTTTACGAATTTCTAAAGTGGTAATTTCCAAATTACCCATCATGACAGGTTTTTCTAAATCAACCGTTTGTACATCGGGATTTATGGCTACAGTATTTTCAATTTGCTCTAATGTTTTCATCAAGAAACTCCAAAAAATATATTAAAAAAACCTCTGCCCACAAAATATGAACAGAGGGATGGAAACTTAAAGACCAATGTTTTGACGGTGCTTTTCGAGTAGATCTACCCCATTGACGATTTCTTTAACACCAGGAATATCAATATCGATAATGACTTCACCATCGATGGTCAATTTGTAATATGACCAAATGGTCTTTACAGTGATTTCAGTATCATCACCAGCTTTGGCATTACCAAAATCAATTTCTTCATGACGACCACGGATTACAATTTCGACTGCAGTAAGTTCCCCTGTATCATCACGTTGGTAAGATCCAGCAAAACGTAGACCGATTGCTCCAATGGTTGCAGCACCAAATTGCTGTAAAATCAGTTTATCGATGCCACCTAATTTCCAAGTCATTTCGATCGCATCATCACTAAGACCAAAATCGACTTTGGCGTTACCGTTCATACCACCGCCACGCCAATTTTCAAACTTGCGTCCCAACTTCGGTAAAGTTACCTCACCAGTCTGACCAAGATATGAATTACCTTCGTTATAAAGGTTCATCAGTTTCAATTTTTTAGGTAGAGCCATGATCTTGTCCTTATCCTGCTGTTACACGCGAGGCAAAGTCGACCAAGTAGCGGTCGGTGATGCGTTGACGTAGAACTAGGTTCTCAAGTGGTGGAACAGGTGTGTAGTCATAGTCGATATAAAACTTACCCGACTTGATGACTTCAGGTGTGTTAATCACTGGATCTAGCCAGCACTCACCACCAATTAAATAGTTGTTTAAAGTCATCTCACGCATTTTTGCGTTAATGCCTTCTGTAATATCTCGCGCCAAACCTGGTGTGAGCGATAAATCAGCTGCCCACATATGCCCCTCAGCCATCGTATCGCCAAGAATTTGAGCTGTTCGAGTATAATTTTCGAATGCAAATAGAGGATCTTCAGAACATGTGCGTGATCCCCAAAAACGGAAACCATCTCGCTGAATGAGTGTTGTAATGTCGTTTTGGTTAAGATAACCAGCGTCGGTGTCTGGATCTTGCAATTGCCAGTAAATGTCCTTGCTAATACCAGTGACACCGTTAACTGCCACATTTGAAAGAGTCTTTTGCCAGCCTGTTTCATTGTCGATTTTTGCACGTAGACCTAAGGCACGAGCAGTCGCATCAAATGTACTGGTTTGGTTGACTTCAGTATTCCATCCTAGAAAGTCTGGCCAAAGGACCATCGCTTCACGTGCACCAAAAGTTTGTCGATACGCTTGAGCCTCTTCTTTGGTTTCACACCCATTTGCTGAGATATAAGCGAACCCACGAAGTTTTTGGGCCAGAGCAATGAGCGCAACGGATACAGCAGATGTATCTAGACCAGGAATACCTAAAATACGTGGTTTTACTCCAAGCTGTGCTTCAGCTGCGAGTAATGCTTTCATACCAGTGTATTTACCGTTGACCGAGCCACCAATGATTGCTGAAGTTTGTTCTGCAGCATCAGTTTTCTGTTCAACCCGGACAACAACGGTCGCTGGGTTTGTTTGATCTGCAATCGCTTGAAGTGAACGTGCTAATGTCCCTTGATCACCAGCTTTATCAAGCGCAGCTTGTACATTGGTTAAAAGTACTGGTGTGTTTAAAGGGAATTTTTTTTCATCTGCATCGGATGCAGTACAGACCATGCCGATGACCGAGCTCGATACTGTACGAATTGGACGGGTTCCGTCATTGAGTTCTAAAACTCGGACACCGTGATGATAATCTTGAGCCATAAAAATAGCCTGTATTCTGGTTAGTTTTCAGATCACAGGCTTACAAATTGTTTGATTAATTTCATTGTGTTGCAGTTGTTAAATATTGATTTACAACTGAACCAAAGATTTTATTATAGCGTCATCGCATGCAACCAAAGCTGATCAACTTGTTCTTCTGTCAATTCAAGCATTTCACACATTAAAAGCACTGATTCAGACTGACGTTCAAATTCGACTGATTCTTCGTATTCAATTTGCATACGTTTACGAAGTTGTAAATCTGGAATGTTATCAATCGTTGATTCAACTTTTTCAAGAAAATCATTCTCCAACAAAGCAAGCTTGAATTGTCTGCGTGTGAGCGGTCTTAATGTAAGTAAAAACTGTTCACGTTTTTCTTCGTCAGACAAATACTTGTCAGGATTAATATGCTGATCAATTTCGATTTTTGTCATTTTTTTGAATTCTTCAGTGATCAGTTCATCTTGTGAGCCGTCACTTTCAAATGCAAAAACTTCACCATTTTTTTTGAAATATTTCATTACCTTAACTCCTTCCACCATCTAAATGGCGCTCCACTGTAATTGGTGGTCAGTTTGTAATTTGAGCCATTTGGAATAATTGCTGACAATGAAAAACTACCGTTTGATTGTTGCAACCACTCCGAAACTATTTGATTGTCACAATAAAGATTTGCGTTGTATCCGCTATTTGTTGGAATAGCAATCGATACCTGGATTGGTTTTCCTGTATTGTTTGTATAAACAGTGTCTCTTGTTCTACTACTCGACATGTCTATCCAATTTTGATCAACACCTAGCCCAGACAATAACAAAACCCAGTTTGACCAACCCCCGCTATAAAAATGCCGATAATACGTTTTCCCATTTCCATTGTATGGGGTAAACCACTGCGAGCATCCCGCTGATTTTTCAACACGCAACGCAAAAGCATTCGCTTGTGGTACATTTGCAATTTGTTGAGCGCCACCATCTGTGTCTTGAAAATAGAAACCTGTGGTTTGGTAGTTATTTAAATTTGCGCCAGCTGGGATATAAAAACTGACTTGCGGAATGTCTATATTTTGACTTGCATCAAAAGCGACACCGTTGATCATTCGAGCATTTAACAATTTACCGTCTAAGTTGCCGATATATTTCGCTGTTCCAGCATATCCACGATATGTATCTGCACAAACATCTGAAGATGTATAGATATGACCTTTTGCATAAAGCCCCAAATTCGGAATTTTACTAGCTTCAGAATAACTATCTGAAATAAGTAGACCGCCAGTTAACAATCTTTTTGCTTTAGTTTCATCTTTTGATGTAAACCAAAAGTCGCTATCGCCCCTAAACTTTTGTGCATAAATAGGTCCATCTACTTGAATATCACCAGTGAACTTGTTAGATCCAGTGAAAGTTTGATTGTCTGTGTATGCAATTTGACGCGGTGTACCCCAATTATTTGCACCAAATGTATTTTGAAAATGATAAATTTGATGACTAGTTTTATCAAAAAATAATCCGTTTAACTTTCCACCCGATGCATCGTTATATGCATTTAATGCTAAGAAGTCTCCATAAGTAGCGCCCGAAACAGTTCCGTATCTAATGCCTGAGTATTCTGCAAAGTAGTAGCCCATTTTTCCGCCTTTTATCTGATTTGGCGAAACATTACGAATATCTTTAGCTTGAATTGAACCCTCAAAAGTACCTGTAAATGATCCTGTAACCCAATCATTAAATGTCCATTTGCAGTTGCTATAAGCTCCGTTTTGATCTATCCAGATTCCTTTGCCGTTACCTTGTACACACAGATTTTCACCACCAAAGCCAAAGTAAACATTCTCTACTGTATCAGTATTACCAAATGCTCCAAACCCTGAATATACATTACTGTCAGCTTTGGCTTTAAAAACTAATCCTCTGGCCCAACCACCATTTTTATGGTTATCCCAGACAAAATCACCGTTGACGACATTATTTGATTCACTGTCCAGTAAGGTTAGATTTTTCTGTAAATCATACGTTCCGTTTTCTCGTCTTGTGCCCGACATAACTTTGACTTTATTATCTAGAGGTGAAGCGCCGAGAATGAAATAAGCACCCTCATCTAAACTTGATGCAACACCGGCAGTGTACTGACTAAAGAATTTTCCAGATCCACTATCAAAGAAAAATGAAGGCGTATTGCGTGACGCATATTTATCTAAAAATCCTTTATCAGTTGTTAGTGCGCTTTGCTCTGTGTCTTTATTGAGTTTTTTGTCATTTAAAAATTTACCTTGTTTTGCTGATAAAGGTTTTGTTGCGTCATCTGTCGTCAGATTATCAACAATTTCAGTGCGTTTGATATAATTATTGTTTACCCATTCTCGTGTTGCATAAATTAATGAGTCATCAAGATAGAGCGCAATAACTTCAGCGTTTTGAATATTGATCACAATTTCAATTGCAATTTCTCGTGCGCCACCTTCATCGGCCAAAGGCTTATATGTTGGTGGATAACTAGCATTCACAACCATCGTTGCGCCAGCATACAAGCCTAATTCACGAATGTAGAAGCCACCAACATTTGTTGGGATAATTGCTTGGCATACAATCTGGTTTGTATTGTTGGGATTGATTTCAACGACATTGAGTGCAATACGCGCTTTTTCGTTGATTAGTGCAGGGCGTATTTCTGATGGAGTCGGTACAGATCCGTTGCCATCGCCAACGGCAATATGCGAATAGTTAATTTTGTTGTTGACTGTGGCATTGGCAATCAGTGCTTTGCCGTTGTTAGTTAAAATACCTTTATATGTGTTGGCCATTTTATTTTTTACTCGACATAAATTGTGACTGTTTCTGCACCGTGGCAACCGATGGCAACACGGGGAATACAAAGTGGTTTGACATTAATAACTAAATTAGTGAGATGTCGACTGGCTGGCTTAGCATCTTTGACTAAACGGTTTACTTCAGCATAAGTTTCCTCAGTGAGCTCCAGTCCGTTTAGATCAAGTTCTAAATTGAATGTTCCTGGTACACCGATGGGATTCGTTTCAAACCATTCTTGAAACTGACATTGATATCCAAATTGAGCCAGTACTTCACGTACTGCAGTACGTGTGCCTTTAATCTGATGCTGCCGAAATGATTTTTTGATAAGTTGACGCTGTAATGATGGTTGCCAATCCGTATCCCAACTATCAACTGAATACTGCCAAGCCAAAAATGATAAAAATTGATCTGGTGCCTGATCAATTGAAGATAATGATTTAATTTCTACGGGCAGATTGGTACTTTGAGATGCGACATCAGTTACATTTCGTTCAAACTTGGTACTGTTCGGAGGAAGCAATCTACTCATTCAACACCACCGATTACGATTGAAATATTGGTGCAATAAGATGCTTGCGAAGCAGTGAGAACAATATCATTCGTTGGACTGACAAGCTCTACTCGACTAACACCTTCTATATGAAGTGCTGCATAAATTGCAGACATACGAATAGATCTACCTAATCGTTTTTGTTTAGTAGCATAGTCATTTACATTTTTTATCGCTTGTTGAAGTAAGGTTGCTGCTTCTGGATCTTTCCCAATAAATAATTTCGCATTGATAGCGTAATTAATGATTTGAGCTGATTGAACAGTAACTCGATCACCGATTGGTCGTTTGTCTTCAGCATTAACTGCCTTTTCGACAATTTGGATCAGCTCTGCCGAGGCTGATCCGTTTTCTGAATCTGCCTGAAGAATGGTTAAAGTGATATAAGCTGGCTGCGGTGAAACTACTGTGATATCACCGACTCGACCATCTGAATCACGGACTATTTTTTTATAGGCAGCTTCAGGACCAGCAACGGATAACGTATCAAATACAAGCTGAATCCGTTCTCGAAATACGTCATCAGATTCATAAACGGCTGGTGTGGGTGGTGTTTTGGTATTGTCTGCTGGTCTAATAATCAATCGTTTTACATTAAAGTTTGCACCAATTTGGTCGAGATCATTTTCAGAGGCAAAAGCAAGAAGTAATGCTCTTGCTCCAATATTAATACGGCTACGAAGTACTGTTTCACGATAAGAATTTTCTTCTAAAAATTTGGTCAGTGGTTCACTCTCTCGATTGAGTATTTCAGCAATTTTGTCTTTTTCATCATCATTAAACTTTGCAATAAGATCATTTTTTCTTTCGAGCAAAATCGCTTCATAATCTATTGTTTCAATAATATCGGGTGGTGCCAGCTGGCTAAAATCGATACTCATGAAGATGCCCCCATTTGAAGTGGAATGTTTAAATTTAGGGACTGACCAGTAATGGTATGTACGGACTCTAGGTCTAGTTGCATAAATCCTGAACCTATATTTGAAATGTTGATGCTTTCAATGTTTATGCGTTTTTCCCAACGCGAAACTGGTGTGTAAATTGCACTATACATTTTTAAAATGAGTACATCATTCATGGGTTGATCGATTAGATCTGGAATAATTGAACCATAATCTCTACGCATAGGTCGGCTACCCAGTGGCGTTGTAACAATGTCTTCTATTGACTGTTCAATACTTTCAATCTCAGAAATGGTTAAACCTGTTTGACGAGAAATGGTCATGGCACCGGGACTCCAGAAGTATCACCACCAGACTTAACGCCAGATGTTTTGTGCGATTTCAGACTGATATTTCCAGCTTTTACATCTGCATCTGTACTGAAATCACCAGATGAATGACTTGAACCCTGTACCAACTGGCTACCGCCAACAGTGTTATTTCCTGTCATTGCTGTACTACCGTTTGTTTGTACATTTCCATTTGTGATGAGATTGCCATTAATTGTCGTATCACCGTTGACAGTAAAACCGCCTGTAGCTGTTAGTATTGCTGTAGCATTGGCTGGTAAAATCGCTTGTAAGCTATGATTTTTGATGTCGTAGCTAATGACGGCACCATCTTCAAATACACGTAATTTAATGTCTGGATCTTGTGATGGTGTTGGAAAATCTTCATTGTTTAAGCCAACTAAAACGACACCTAGCTCTAAAACACCGCATGGGCTTAAAACCAAACATTCTTCATTGATACTGGGTAAATCATGTGTCAAATCTTTACCAGCCCTTAAATTTAGTACACGTAACTCTTTGGTTACGATGTCACCCAAATTGACTGTAACAGTATGGAAGGGACTAGACGGGGTTACAGTCTTGATACGTCCTAAACGGACTGTATTTTCAAGACGACGATTGGTTTCAGCATTCATGCTGCAATCGTGGTGCAGCTTTTTATTTATTGCATGTTAAGGTAGTTGTAAAAATAAAAATAACAACTCGTATCATTTAATTTTTATCAAGAAAATTAAAAGCTTCCTGTTCAAACATTTCAATTTCTTTATCTGTGAATCCAAGCAAAATACGCTGTGCATACCTGACTTTAAATGTCCGACCATTATATTTTAAAATATCGATTAATCCCTCCTGGTGTGTTCTTGCTAATCTTGAAACACGTTGATCAAAACCGATAGTGACTCCAGCTGGAATTTTTTCTATTTTCATGAATTTAGCAGTTTTTAACTTCATGAACATTTTTTGTTTTAATTTTCCTTTTTTTCCTCTTAAATTTTTTCTAGGAATATAAGAGCTTCCATCTGGATTTTGTTGACGAGTAATACGTTGGCTTTGGCTTGCCCTTATCTTTCGAGCAATACTCATTGCGAATTTGCGTTTTTCTGCATCACTTAATGATGCTAATAATGCATTAAGATGCTCAGAAAGATATTCTAGTTCAGCCATTATAGAAAATACTCTTGCTGTGGACCACGAGAGATCCATGACGCTAAAACCGAACCATCTGAATCATACAGAGTAACAAGTTTTGAATCTTCAGCTTTATGATATGTGGGTTCATCAGGATAACTGATATTAAGACCAGCATTGCTTTTCTTAACAATAACTCGTTCAGTTAAGGGTAATTCAATTGCTAAATCGACTTTATCATTTGCTAAAATTTCCGCTTCAAATTTAATGCCAGTGTTAACCTTATCCAAATTGACCATGAGTTCTGATTGATTTTCTCGGACCCAATCAAGCACTGGGATACTGACCGCTGCCAGATCACCAGCGTAATCTGTTAATATCATGGTCAGGGTATATGCATATTCAAACGATAAACCGTTGGCTAATGTACTTTGAATTTTCCCCCCATCAACAAAGATGAGGATACGTTCAGGATCGCGACGAAGTTCAGGTATTGCTGCAAAAAGATGCTCTCTTAAACTTTGTGGTTTTTTCATGCTGCCTTGACTCCACCATAGATGGGTTCTAAGTGATCCCATTCTTTCTGGAATTTTGCCTGATAACCAAGTTTTTTATAATTCGGTCCATTATACAAAGTAAAAACTAAATTCCAATTTTCAGCTCGCAGCGCATCTATTAATGCAACTTTTTTATTGTCAATGATGCCTGTTTTCCATTCAATGAATCGAATGAAAGATTCAAGCTGATAAGATTCACTTGCAAACTGTTGATCAACAAAATCTTGAGCAGATGAATAACCAAGCTCTTTCCAGTTTTCACCCATAATTTGGAACTGCCCCCAAGATGCAGACATCAATGCACATTCGACATCAATCTGTTTTGCCAATGCAAGCCTGACATATTCAGCCTCATTGCCTTGATAGCCACCCGATTTTCTATTGACAATATTAGGACGTTCAACTGCCATTTTATTTGCAAATGCAGCACCTTTTTTTAGGCGTAAATAAGCATACATACGATGGCGTTCAAACAATATTTTGGGTTTGCCGTTTTTAAGAAATCCCACTCCCCTGCCTTCCACGGCCCCAAAAACACGGATTGATAGCTCGGAAACTTTTAGACGTGCAGCTGCTGCAGAGTAGTCACTATCCTTAAGTAGTTTCGATGTATTTTGATCAAGAAGAGCTGCTCTTGTCTTGTCACCTACTTTGCCGTCAGCTACGAGTTTTTTTTGCTTTTGAAATGTAATGACAGCATATTCTGTAGAGGCACCAAAATCACCATCGATAGACAGCTCCTTGCCCTTCAAACCTTTAAATCCTAGCTTCTTAAGCTGTTGTTGCAATGTAATGACATCATTACCTTTTGAACCAAATTTTAAGATCATGATGTGCTCCAAATCAGTTTGGCCACATTACCTTTTGCTCGACATATTAAAACGGCAAGAAGTACTGCAAAGATTGCATCCCATAATGTGACTGGATCTTTAAAAAATAAAATGTGTACCGACTGACCGATAAATGACGCAATAAGAATTGTGGCCAGGATTGAAAAACCTCGACGATGACGTAGTCCTGCAGAATCAAAACAAATTATGCGTAGACCGCAGATCATGTAAGCAATTAAGGTAATCAGTTGAAACATAATTTCGATCATGACTTTCCTCCTCCTCGAAATTTATTCCAGATGTCAGTTAGGCTAGATTGATCAACCCAAACTATGATTTTTAAAATAATCGGTAATGAAAATAAGGATGCGATCATTGCTGCAGTTGCGTCATTAGTGATGAAAGTTCTTGTAATGACTTCTGGAGCAAGTAAGTATCCAAAACCAACAGCGATGATCATGGTTGAAAGTCGTTGTAATGGTTTCAAATCTTTTCTAGTAGTTGCAAATAAAGCAGCTCCGAATACTGCACCGAGCAATGCATTCCCATTAACAAATGGGAGTAATGATGCTGCGCTGATGGTAACTGCTGTTGCAGCTGCTGTAGTAGTTGGTTCTGGCATTATTAATCCCACAGTTGTACGGTTTGTTTGGTTTGTTGTGGTGTATCGATATCTGGAAGAATCACTGATGTACCTATCGGAAGAAAAATCCCGATATCAGACAGATTTGGGTTAGCTTCAAGCACTTTTTCAACAACCCCTGAACTGCGTCCGTAATATCGCCAGCAAATTGAGTCAATTGTGTCGTTTTGGATTGCTGTGATCGTTTTACTCATGACCATCAATCCGCTCTATAAAATGAATTCCTATCGCATGTTCCTGAAATTCATCAGATATAAGGCTCTTTAGTTCTGCCGTATTTGTGTAATAGAAACTATTCTTTTTACTTTCCAGATCTATACCGAGTTTTTCTGCAATCGCCTCACCTATAAGTCGATTCAACTCAGTAGAGTCCATTACTACTATTGTTTGTTTAAACTGATTTCTTTTGATAATTGGGAAAACCTTCATATCAATTCCACCACACTATGGTTTTCACCTTTTAGCTGTTGAACTGCCCACATTTTATTTCGACGATAATCTTCAACTGTTAGAAATGCATGCTCAGCTTTATTATTTCCTGAATTTGTACTGTCATAATTTCGATAGTTTTCATTGACTTTGGCTGCTACGCCATTGGAAACTGCTGAAAAATACAGCACTTCGGTATCAGGTTTGTTATCAATGATACTGGTTGCCAGATCTGCCAAGTTTTCAGCTTTCATGACTAAATTTGCGAGTAACCGATTTACATCGATCACTTCTTCTAAAATTAATTGACGTAACCGCGCATCTGTAACAGCTCCATCAATACGAACAACATTTCGAATCTGATCAAGAGAAATTACAGGGAAAAAAGTACCACTCGTAATTGTGATATTGCTTGGTATCGTACTACCGTTAGCGACAAAGCTCATTCATATCTCCTTTAGTGCACTGGGAGGGGCAATGGCTCGGTGAAGATTTACTGTGATGTGATGATCACGACCATTGCACTCCAGTGCGGTGCGGGGCACTTATTCAGAAGCCGGAACTAAACTACCGTGGTCATCTACCACAGGCGTACCGTTTTGATTGAGCAAAACGTCTGCTACTTCTGGTTGTTCTGTTGGTTGTAATTGCTCTTGATCTGCAGATGGGACTTGCTCACGTGAAGGTGAGTAGATTTGTTTGAGTTTATTGACAAGTTTAGTCATTTTATTGAGATCAGTACGACCACCGCATTTGTCATCTAACTTAACTGCTTTTTCAAGAAAATTTTGGGCGTGACTTGCATAGGCAAAAGCTAGTTCAGATTCATCCTCAATGAAACGCATGTTGGCTTTACCCAATGCCAAGTAAAGTTTTGCTTTAACTTCATCTGGCATATCGCGCTTTGAAGAATCTATAGATTCGTTATTAATCAAGTCATCTAAACGATATAATTGATAAAAATCATTATCGCTGATGGCAACATCAGTCTTAAGTATTTTTAAAAACCCTTCAGCAATATCTTCAGTAATAAAACAAGCTTCTGAACGTTCAAATCGATCTGGAAGTTTTAATCCATACTCAAGAACATATTCTGCTAGATCCAAAGCAAAACTATAATCACCAATATCAATTGACCAAACTAACATTTCGGTAAGTACAGCATCCTGAACACCAGGTTTAATCTCAAGTACACCTTGAATATATGGTTTGTAGTTAGGCAGTAATTGACGTTTTAGTTCGACTTTGTTCTGTGTTGACTGAATATTTTTAAGACGATTTTTGTCGCTATTGAGCTGCAAAAGTTGCTGCTCATAAGCAGATGTATTCTGCATCGTTCCGAACTCCGCAGCTGTTTCAGCTGCGGATTTGGCTTGATGCTGTTGAAAATGCTTTCGAGCCAAGTTCATGAAAATTACTCCGCTTGAATTTCGATATTTTCAGCCATACAAGCCAGACCGAGATCTTCAATGTAATAATCTTCATTCGAAGATTCATAGTTTTCGATTTGATCTCGTTTTGGATTGTCGAGTACTGTTCGACGAATTGCACCTTCTTGCATATAAATTGAAAGGTTGTCGAAAGTTGTGACTAGGATGATCCCTTCGGGGAAAAAGGGTACCGAATAAACTGGAAGGTTACCCATACGCTTTTGACTGATAATGATGTCTGCAGCTAATTTTTCAGTATTTTCCTGATCTTTGTTAACCAATGGGAAATATTTATCAGAAACTGTTTTACGGTTACACATCACAACGAGATCAGGATTATCTTGATGAACCTCATCGATCATTTCATCAACAATATTCATCACTAAAGCATCAAGGTTTTTATAATCACCAGTTTTTCCAACTGTGATTTTATTTTGTGCAGCACCAGACTTCATAACGCGAGAAGGATTTTCTTCACGCATTTTCTGTAACCATCCTTTGTTTACATCTTGCAATTTCGGATTTGCAACTATGTCCGTATCGGCTGCAATACTGGTACCGTTAAATCCAATCATAATGCGATCTAGAGCCTGACGTTTAATAATCACGCTACGGAATCGACTGTAAAAGTCTTTAAACTTCGCCCATTGATCCAATTTTTGATATTTAATTGAAGTATCAAAATCTGTTTTACGACAGAAGTAAAAACGGCTATCCAGACCTGTTGGATCTTTAGTTTGACGGTCGTTATTATTGGTATTTGTCCGAGAAGCAATAGGACGAGAAATCCCAATACCTATGGCTTCAGCTGATTGTTCTATGACCAAATAAATGTTAATTCGTTTTAAAAACTCAGAAGATTCCTGAATTTTTTCTTTCAGCTTTTGTTGGACAGATGGAGTTACACTAAATTTTTGTGCGACATTTTCGACACCGTTGAGCTCTGCTAACTTTGCCATCGCTTTGTTAAATTTAAAACGTGTTTCTGGACGCATTTTATTTACTCTAAAATTATAAAATAAGGTTACTCAATCAATTGAATTAACAATCAATTTCCTCTTCGTCATACTTAAAATTACTGTTGTTAGAATTTGGACGTGTTTGACCTTGCGGCTCTTGATCCAATTTTGATTTCAACTGATTGAATTCTTCTTCCAGCTGTTCATGTTTCTGTTTTAACTGCGAAAACTCTGCACCTTGATTGGCGGTTTGTTCCGCAATCGCAAGTATGGCTTGTTCGCTTTGGCTAAAATTTTCTTGGTTTTGTTGCTGTTGCTGCTCTTGAGTTTTAAACAAGTTTTTTACTTTATTGACTAAATCTGTAGTGAAGGATTCTTTAACTTCTTCAAACTCAAATTTGGTTTCTTGTGCTGCACTGAATAAATTTTCAGGACGCAATTTTTTTGCTTTAAATGGATTATCTGCTGCACTAGATGCAAATGAAAGCATTTCGGTACCCAGTGAGGCTGGGCTATCTGTTACAGCAAGACCAACTAAATAGGCTTGCCCGGTTTTAGCAAAATTCTCATCAACTTCAATTGATGTATAAATTTTTTGGTTTTTCTGATTGATGGCAATCAAATTTTCATTCGGTTGAATTTGAGCAAAGAGTGCATCTTTCTGCTCACCGTTGATATTTACTTTTTCAGTTTTTAAGGCAATTACATCACCATAAGCACCAAAAATCCCATCTGGTGAAATACCTTTAATATGCTCAAGATTAACTCGAGCACCATATGTATTTAGATTGTATGTTTGCGCCATTTGAACAATCCATTCTGGTTGAATTTCACGTCCGTCAGTTGTGTCACCAGCCACGGCAACTCGAAACCATTTTGATTTAAATTTTTTAGGCTGTGTTTTGTCAGTCATTCTGCTGTACCTGTTGCAAGGTTTTTGGGCAATTTCAATAGGTGCAGAATGGGCAATCAAAGCCTTGTTGTTCAATCAGTTGCAGTTGTTAAATATGCTTTTACAACTGTACTGAACTGCTAAATCATCAAGTGTTTGCCATCGTTTGCGGATGAAATCAAAGCAATCCGTAAAACATGAATGAACTCTCACAGCTGGCTAATCTTGAGCTAATACTCGATAACAAGTTAAAGGCAAAGTTTTTATTTTGGCTTGGCTGGAAAATTGTCGATATTGCTGAAGCATTAGATGAAAATGAGCGTACAGTTCAGGCTTGGAAAACACGAGAAGAATGGGACAAAACACGTTCAGATAGCCGTGTTGAAGAAGCACTAACTGTACGATTAATGACACTTACACTTAAAAATAAGAAATCGAGTGGGGACTATAAAGAGCTTGGTGAACTCTTTAAAAATTATAAAGAATTTGCTCGTATAGAACGCTATAAGAATGGAGGCAATGAAGCTGATCTAAATCCAAATATAGTCAAGCGTAATGCTGTACCGAAGAAGAAAAAAGAAAATAATCAGTTTACTGAAGAACAAGTCGAACTTCTTATTTCAGCATTTGAAGACAGTTTATTTGATTATCAACGAGACTGGTATAAGGCTGGAAATCAACGTACTCGAGTCATTTTAAAAAGTCGCCAAATTGGTGCAACTTGGTACTTTGCTCGTGAAGCTTTGGTCGATGCAGTTAAAACAGGTCGAAATCAAATTTTCTTATCAGCATCCAAAGCACAGGCACATATCTTCAAAGAGTACATTAAAGGTTTTGCTTATGAAGCATGCGGTGTGGAGTTGGTTGGAGATCCAATCATTCTTCCAGATAACAACCAGGCTTCATTGTCTTTTCTTGGTACAAACTACAGAACAGCTCAAGGTCACCATGGTAACTTTTATTTCGATGAATTCTTCTGGACGTTTGGATTCAATGAATTAAACAAAGTCGCATCTGCTATGGCGTTACATAAAAAATGGCGTAAAACCTATTTTTCTACGCCTTCAACTATGGCACATGAAGCTTATACATTCTGGACTGGTACACGTTACAACCGAGGTCGACCAAAAGATCAGAAACTAGAAATTGATGTTTCACATAATGCTTTGAAAAACGGTCGTTTATGCGATGACCGAATGTGGCGACAGATTGTTACTATTTTAGATGCGGAAAATGGTGGCTGTGATTTATTCGACATCGAGGAGTTACGATTCGAATATTCTGCTGAAGAGTTTGCAAATCTTTTGATGTGCCAATTCATTGATGATGGTGCTTCAATTTTTCCATTGGTCATGCTTCAGCCATGTATGGTCGATTCATGGGAAGTTTGGGCTGATGATTTTAAGCCATTCCACTCTCGACCATACGGAAACAATCCAGTCTGGATTGGTTATGATCCTGCAGAAAATGGTGATAGTGCTGGTATGGTAGTCGTCGCCCCCTCCCCTGTTCCTGGCGGAAAATTCAGAGTCCTTGAAAGAATTCAGTTTCGTGGTATGGATTTTAAAAGCCAAGCTGAAATGATTCGTCAAACAACTTTACGTTATTACGTGACGTATATCGGTATTGATATTACAGGCATGGGAACTGGTGTATCTCAACTGGTTAAACAGTTTTTTCCAAATGTGACTGAATTCAGTTATTCGCCTGAAGTTAAAACTCGACTCGTACTTAAAACAATGGATGTCATCAAAAGTGGTCGTTTGGAATATGACGCTGGTTGGACTGATCTTTCTCAATCACTTATGAGTATTAAAAAAACGCTTACCGCAAGTCAAAGACAAATGACGTTTACAGCTGGGCGTTCAGAGGAAATAGGTCATGCTGATTTAGCTTGGTCACTTATGCATGCACTTTATAACGAACCACTTGAAGGACAAACACAAATGAATCAATCTTTCATGGAGATATATTAATGAATCCTTTATCCACTGCTAAAAACCTAGTAAGTTTTGCAAAAAGCCAATTTCCAATATTTCAAAGTAAATCAATCAAACATGAATCAATGGCATTTACTTTCGGAGATGCAGTTCCAGTTTTGAATGGAAATGAATTATCAGATTATTTGGAATCTTGGTTTAATGGTCGATGGTATGAACCTCAGGTCAGTATGCACGGTTTAGCGAAATCCTATAAATCCACCCCCTATCTGAATAGTGGAATTATTTTCAAACGAAATTTTTTAGCAAATTTATTTATTCCGCATCCTAAATTAAGTCGAAAGGCATTTGAACAAGTGGCATTGGATTATGTTTGGTGTGGTAATACTTATTTGGAAGAAATTAAATCACGTCTTGGAAATGTCATCCAGTACAAACCAGCTTTGGCCAAATACATGCGTCGTGGCGAATATCAAGATCAATTTTTTTTACTTTGTAATGATCATAATGGATACGAAGAATATGAATTTAACAATCGTATTTGCCATATTCGCGAAGCAGATATCGATCAAGAGATTTATGGATCGCCAGAGTATATTTCAGCATTACAGAGTGCATGGTTGAATGAATCAGCTACATTATTTCGTCGCAAATACTATAACAATGGATCTCATGCTGGATTTATCTTATATGTTAATGATGCTGCTCAAGATCCAAATGATATCACTGCATTGCGTCAAGCTTTAAAAGACAGTAAAGGACCAGGAAACTTCCGTAATTTATTCTACTATGCACCTGGTGGGAAAAAAGATGGTATTCAGATTCTACCAGTCTCAGAAATTGCAGCAAAGGATGACTTTACCAATATTAAATCAATTACTCGGGATGATACTTTGGCTGCATTACGGATACCGCCTCAACTCATGGGGATTGTTCCTAACAATACTGGTGGATTCGGTTCAATTAAAGATGCTGCTGAAGTATTTTATCAGAATGAAATACTCCCACTTCAGTCTCGAATGCAGCAGTTGAATGAATGGGCTGGTGATGATGTGATTAAATTTAAGGAATATGATCTTAAGAACGTTAATTAAACTTATAAAATTATAAAAGCCAGCTAATGCTGGCTTTTTTTATGAGTTTTAAAAATAAACTCACAAATGAGAACAATTATCATCTAAATATTACAGAGTCAGAGCTCCGACGCAGTCACCCGCGCGCCTGAGGTTCGCCTAAATGGTTCAAATTCACTGTAAGCAAATACACTATCACATCAAGCATCAGAGCTTATGAAACTTAGGCTATTCAGGATAAATCGTTAATAACTCATTACTGCAAATTACTACATAAAGACAGCTTCTGTATTTAAGCAAAATACAGCTTAAAAATTTATGCTAAAAATAAATTAAAGAACATAAAAATGTCTTTTAGATGCCTATAGATTCGATTTTAAGTAATAAAGTAATAGATGAATTTAAGATATTGTTTTATATAGTAAAAAACCTTACAAAGATAAGTAATTTTTTGTAATAAAAAAGGTAATTTTTTATAAGCTATTGTTTTAATTGAAACATTATATACCAAAAAATGACTTTTTTACACAGTAATATCTTACAACTATATTACTTAAAATATTACATAAGATCTTAACTCTATATTGTTGATATATATAATAATTATAAGAAATATTACTTTATTACATGAAAAAAATGCTATATCCGACTTATTCATTGAATATTCAAAAATAGACTATTTGATGATTTTACACTCAATACAGTAAAAATCTATGGGAATGAAGTGGGAATTAGAAAAATCTTAATCTTGCTAGCTTATTTACTCATTGATTAAGTCATTTAACTGCTAAAATCTTATATCGAGATCTTGATAATAGTATTTTTCTTTTATTTTCAATAATATGGTCGGAGCAGTAGGATTCGAACCTACGACCCCCTGGTCCCAAACCAGGTGCACTACCAGGCTGTGCTATGCTCCGAATTTACAACAAACTTAAGGAATTGGGGTGAATGATGGGGCTCGAACCC
>WNDP01000061.1 GCA_009912575.1 Acinetobacter bereziniae | reverse complement strand
CAACTTCCTGAATAACCATCATTTTAAAGGCAAAAGAATCATCTCTCTGAGTACGTTTAACTCTTTGGCTTTGTTCATGTTCCATAAAATAAGTTTCCTATGTGTAAACTTATTTCAGGACGGGACAATAATAGAACAAATTAAAAAAGCCAACAATCTAGGCTAAATTAGGACACAAATTGTTGTATAAATAAAGGCCATCTCGCACGTTTTTTGCATTGAAACGATTGAAATTAATTTCAACCAGACCCATATATAAATGAACAAACAGTACAGACAAATTGTGAAATTTGACGCATGATCAAATTCACAGCAAAACGTCGAAACTAAACAATAGGATTAGGACATCATATGAATATTGCGGCAAACCCAATCGTTGAAGCAGACCAAACCGTATACTTAAAAGATTATCAAAAACCTTCCTATGTTGTAGATTCAGTTGATCTCGATATTCAAGTTTATGATGACCATACTCAGGTAAACTCAAAATTAGTAATGAAGCGCCAAGCCACTGGTGAATTGGTTTTGCTTGGACGTGACTTAGAATTATCTTCCGTATTTGTAAATGGTAAGCAACTTACAGAAAGTGAGTATAAGCTTGATTCAGAACAATTGGTGATTACCAATGCACCAGATGACGCTATTGTTGAGACGGTAGTCATTATTCATCCTGAAACAAATACCCAGCTTGAAGGTTTATATCTCGCAGGTGGTGATTTATTTGTAACGCAGAATGAGCCTGAGGGATTCCGTAAAATTACCTTCTACCCAGACCGTCCAGATGTCTTGTCTGTTTTTACAACACGGGTAGAAGCTGATCAGAAATACCCTGTACTTTTGGCAAATGGTAACTTAATTGAATCAGGTGAGTCGGCAAATGGTCGTCATTACACGATTTGGCAAGATCCAACAAAAAAACCAGCTTATTTATTTGCCTGTGTGATTGGTGATCTTGCTGTACTTAAAGATCGCTATACCACTTCAGAAGGCCGCGATGTGGCACTGGAAATCTATGCAGAAGAAAAAGATATTCCTAAATGTCATATTGCAATGGAAGCGCTCAAACATTCAATGCGTTGGGATGAGGAGCACTATGGTCGTGCTTATGACCTAGATAACTATATGATTGTTGCCACAAGTCAATTCAATATGGGAGCAATGGAAAATAAAGGTTTAAATATTTTCAATACCTCATGTGTTCTTGCAGATGAAGAATATACAACGGATGCAGCTATTATGCGTGTGCAGTCTGTGATTGCGCATGAATATTTCCATAACTGGACAGGTAACCGTATTACATGTCGAGATTGGTTCCAGTTGTGCTTAAAAGAAGGTCTTACAGTTTTCCGTGACCAATCTTTTTCAGAAGATTTACAATCTGCTGCAGTGCAACGGATTGATGATGTTGCAGTTTTGAAAGCACATCAATTCCTTGAAGATGCAGGTCCATTGTCACATCCACCGCGCCCTGATCATTTTGTAGAGATTAATAATTTCTACACAGCGACAGTTTATGAGAAAGGTGCAGAAATCAATCGCATGATGTCGACCTTATTGGGCAAAGAAAAGTTTAGAAAAGGCACGGATGAATATTTCCGTCGTCATGATGGTCAAGCGGTAACTGTTGAGGATTGGGTTGCTGCGTTAACAGCGGGTTCTGGAGTAGATTTATCGGCATTTTTGATTTGGTATAATCAACCAGGAACACCTAAACTTGAAGCGAAAGGTGAGTATGATGCAAACTCTCAAATCTATCGTTTAAGTTTTAAACAAAGTTTAAAAACGCATCCAAAATATCCAAACTTAAAAGCTGTGCCTATTCCTGTTGCTTTGGCATTGTTTGATGCCCAAACAGGTGAGCAATATACATTGCATTCAGATGCTTTGTTTGAGAATGGTGTAAAGGATGGCGTGTATTTATTTGATCAAAGTGAAGCAACCATTGAATTTACAGGTGTAAAAGAGAAACCAGTTGCATCTTTATTGCGTAATTTTTCTGCACCAGTCAATCTCGAATTTAATTATTCAGATGCTGAGCTTGCTTTCTTGTTACAGTACGAAACCAATGGTTTTAACCAATGGCAAGCAACACAAACCTTGCTTGAGCGTATTTTACTCAATGGTCATGATGCACAAATCTATGTTGATGCGATTCAACAAACCTTACCGAGCGTGATTGAAAAAGATCCGTTGTTGGCATCTCGCTTATTTGATGTTCCTACAGAAGGTTATTTAGGAAGTCGAATTGATCAAGATTATAATCCTTTGATCGTTAATGAAACTCGTGAAGCTTTATTAAACCAACTGGCAAAGGTCTTGGGCGGTTTTGCCAAAGAAACCTACTTATCACTTAATCCAGACTTACAAAATGAGTTTTCTCAAGCGATGGGTGTACGTGCGCTGAAAAACATTATGTTGAGTTTGATGGCACGTCAGGGTGATACAGAAGTCTTTGATTTGGCTGATGCACAATATAAGCGTTCAGCGAATATGTCTGAGCGTCTTGGTGCATTGAAAGTACTGGTTTGGAATGATGCTCCACAAGCAAAAGATGCACTACAAGATTTTTATAATCGTTTTAAAGACGAAGCTTTGTCATTGGATCAATGGTTCATGATTCAAGCTGCACATCCGAAAGCAACTGCCGAAACGATTCAATATCTTACATCGCATGCAGATTATGATTTGGGTACTCCAAACCGAATTCGTTCAGTGAGTGGTGGTTTAAATGCAAACCCTGTGAATACATGGAGTTTTGGTGTTCAGCATTTTCTAGACTTAGCAAAATATTTGGATGAGAAGAATCCGATTGTAGGTTCTCGCTTACTTCAAGTATTGGCACGTTGGTATACCTTAGCTGAACCACAGCGTAGTGAAGTGAAAACTGCACTGGAAAACTTGAAGTCTCAGGTGAAATCAAAAAATGTCAGCGAAACGATAAGCAGTATGCTGAGTGTTTAATTGAATATTTAATCCAGATAAAAATACGATCTCTTTACTGCAAAGTGATCGTATTTTTTTGAGTATTCATTTCAAATGGCTCAAATTTAGAGACTGATTGCATTTCTTTCTCTAATATCCTCCATCCAATCATTTAACTCTAAATCATTTGCAAAAGAGTGTTCATGGTCAATTTTAAAAACCAATATAGAATCATGAATACTGATGATACTGGCTAAATGTTGGCGAATAATATGTGCATCATAACTGGTATGAATCAGCCAAGTTGAAGGGTTTACCCGAATATAAGCATCATAATCATGGATTAATTTATCCATTTCTTCAAAATGATGTGCTTGTGGAGAATTCAGAATAATCAAATAATTCATCGTAACAACCTCCATAAAAGAGATTTAACTCAATAACTTTTATTATATAATGTGATCAGCATCACGATTTATTTAATCTAGCACTAAAGTTTTTAGATCATCATAAAAATGTCGGACAATTCCACTATTTATCAGCTATAGCAAGTATATTTCATTGATTCTGCTCATTAAAGAAATCAAATTAAGGACTAATTATGTTACATAAAAACAGAATCAAAAATTTTATAATTTAAATAAACTGAGATACAATTATCTTTAATTTATTTAAATAGTGAGCTCATCACATTATGTCATGGGCTTTTTCATGCTTTATAATTGAATGAAAATTTGAGGCTGTAAAATGTTGGTCAAAATTGAAGATGGTTTTTATCTAAACTCCTTGCATATTATTGCAGTTCATGTATCTAAAAATATGATTACACAAGACTTTTCTATTGATATTAAATACACTCCACACAGTCAAAAGGCCAATGGCATCTACCATAAGAAATGCCAGACCAAAGCCGAGGCTGATCTATTTTTACAAAGTTTACATCAGCAAATTGCTAAGATTTAATTACTCATTTAAATGATTTAATCAAACATAATAATCATAAAGAAAGGGATTTCTTTTTTAAGCTATATTACTCATCATGAGATAATTCACTTACTCAGCAAAAATAGATTGAATTTTTATCGAGATGAATATGCGCAGATTGAATCTTCTTTTCTGTATAAGTTTTTTGCTTTTACTGACTGCTTGTCAAAATGTTCAAAAAAATAGCAAAGTCATTGCAAGAGCATTTAACACCTCAACTCACTTTCAACAATATCTGATGGATAAACATGCGCCAGAACAGGTAATTGTGCATCACAATATCCAATATCAAGTTCAACCAAAGTTGAATTTAGATCTATACCAACCGAATAATATTCAACAATTAAGCCAAAGACCAACTGTAGTTTGGATTCATGGGGGTGGTTGGATTGCAGGTGCGAAAGACCATGCAAGGGGGTATTTTAAATTACTGGCAGCGCAGGGCTACAACGTTGTTTCCATAGAATATCAATTTGCACCTCAAGCCACATATCCAACTCAGTTAGATCAGATTAATCACGCATTACAATTTATCAGTCTAAATGCCAAAAAATATCATATCGATGCAAAGCAATTATTTTTAGCAGGGGATTCGGCAGGAGCTAATCTAGCTAGCCATTATGCCGCACTACTGACAAATCCAGAATTTGCCCGAGCCTCTATGTTTACACCATCAATTCAACAATCACAATTAAAAGGGCTGATATTGCACTGTGGAATTTATGATTTAAGTACCTTTATCAGCACTGCACCCAATGAGATTAAATTGATTGAATGGGGGATAAATAATTTGGTGCAAGCCTATACAGGAAATCAAAAAGATAATCCTGAATATTTAAAACAGTTATCACCTGCACAACATCTGACCGCCAATTATCCACCTGTTTTTATTAGTGGTGGAAATAAAGACTTTTTAACAGATACACAAGCGCTACCTTTTGTGAAGGCATTACAGGAAAAGAAAATACCAGTA
This sequence comes from Acinetobacter bereziniae, assembly GCA_009912575.1. GTDB lineage: Bacteria > Pseudomonadota > Gammaproteobacteria > Pseudomonadales > Moraxellaceae > Acinetobacter > Acinetobacter bereziniae_A. The sequence goes on along the minus strand of WNDP01000061.1, from coordinate 20,618 downwards.
CAAGCGGTATTTTATCCAGACTCTAAAGAATGGTTAATCCATGAATATCAGTTCTTTTTAGGGCAAAAGGCAAGCCAACAGACGTTCCAACAAACTTTAGTATTTTTAGAGAACAATACTCATTTACAGAAATAAACTTAAAAAAAAGGGCTTTTTAAACTGAACTGTCATAAAACAATGCTATAAAAATTTAAAGTGAAAGCGCAATGGGGGAATCAAAGATGGAAATTAGTGTAAAACAGATAAATAAGCGTATTGATGAATTTCAACAGTCAGGAAAGCAAGCAGAAACTTTAAAGATTGGTTATAAGACCTATGCAAAGTTGATGAATGAAGACAAATTTGCAGATTTACTCAAAAAAGATGTCAATGATCCGATGATCCGCTATTACAAAGATATAAAAATTAAACTCGTTACTGAAAAACACCATTTCGAAGTGAAATAGAACACTGAGAAATTTTCACTCAAGGACGAGTGTGAATGTCTAAAATCCATGACTAAAAGTAATAGATTATCCAAAAATAAAAATTTTAGTATTAACCATGACATTTTCGTCAATTTAAATTAGGTTTCGGCACTTAAATTGAGTCGATTATAAAAAAAACTTATTTTTCCAATCACTAAAGTTCAATTTTATATATTATTTGCCAATATAATATTTTTAAGTATTTAATTTATTTTATTTTTTACCAAATGGTTAAAATATATTCAGTTGAATTGTTAATAATAATTTAATAAATATTGGCTTTAGATAAACCGTAGGCTAAGTAGAAAGCGTAGAGTGTATCACAAAAAAATATTAAAATTATTCAATAAATACAATAAAATGAGATATATTTTACATTTTTAAAGTAGCCTGCAGCCTTCATAATGCGAATAAAAAGAAAAGTTAAAAGTGTGAAAATCCACCATTTGTATGTTTTGATTTTAAATCATACTTAACGATCTTACAAATTGTGACAAAATATATTAGAATGAAATCTGTTTTATTTTTGTGACGAAGAAAAATGGAAATTCTAAATTTTATAAAAAGTTTTAATACCTTAAATACCTACCTAATTTTAGCGGCAATGGTTTTAATGTTTTTGGTTTCATTTTTTTACATTATTCATCCTGTTTAGAGTGTAAAGAACTGAACAAAGAAGGTGGAAAAAATGGATATTCCACCTTTTTTGTGGAAAAAATTAAATAAATCATCATGATAAAAAATTAAAGCCTGATCAAAATTTTAAAATGTGTAAAATTACAATCGTTGTAGTTTGAATAAAAGCAAGATAACATACCAACCATTCGGTATCTTTTGGTCATGTATATGAACTCTATTGTTATTGCTTATAGTTTGTTGGCTGTTGCGATTATTGCAGAAGTCACGGGTTCTACATTTCTGGTCAAATCACAGGGTTTTACCAAGCTGGTACCGAGTTTATTGGTGGTCTTTTTTTATGTAATTTCATTTTATCTCTTATCACAAGTGATAAAAACTATCCCATTGGGTATTGCCTACGCGATTTGGGCTGGTGTGGGGATTATTCTTACAGCATTGGTCGGTTATTTTATTTTTAAACAGAGTTTAGATATTGCAGCAATTGCAGGTATCGGATTGATTATTTCAGGCGTGTTGGTGATTAACTTATTTTCAACTTCAGCAGGACATTGATCGAGGAGTTATCTGAATACTGTGACTATAAAAAACCAAACTCAAAATGCCTATCATCGTAAAAAAAATCCAGAGCGAGTTAAAAAACTTATTATTGAAAACGCAATGGGTTTGGCTGCAGAACATGGCGTCAACGGTGTTTCAATCCAAGCAGTTGCAACTTTATCAGGGGTAACAAAAGGTGGAGTTTTTCATCATTTTGCCAATAAACAGTTGTTGATTGAAGCTATGCTTGAGGAATTAATTCAGCAGCTAGATGATCAAATTAGTCTAATGATGGAGAAGGACCCGGTTCAATATGGTCGTTTTACCCGAGCTTATATTGATGTTACTTTAAGTTCTGAGTTTGGTGTGGATACGTTATGGAGCGCTCTCAGCATGACTGTCATGACGGATAAATCTTTTAGTAAAAAGTGGGATCGTTGGTTAAAACAAAGATTATTAAAACATTCCGATACAGATCACGCGATTGAATTGAATATTTTACGTTATGCGGCAGATGGCGTATGGTTTGTTGAAAGTTTAGCGCCCGAAATACAAGACGATTATATGGACCTAAAAAAAGAATTGTTAGCTAGAACCTATTTAAAAGATGAGTAATAAGTTCGCATGATATAAAACATGTGTGATCTGATAAATTTAAGAATTCATAGATAAAACTAGATGGTGTGTAGCATGGTTTAGTATTTAATCTTTGTTTTAGATTATTTCTATTAGCTTTATTTTTAATTAAATCAGTTGTTTATATAAAGTATGAATAAAAAAAACCAAGCCAAATGATTTTGACTTGGTATGGAAAAGGCTAAAATATATTAAGTTTTAACATGACTTAGGCTTGATCAAGAGTCATTAAACTGGCATTACCACCAGCTGCGGCTGTGTTAATACTAATTGCACGTTCAATCAGAAAGGGTGCAAGTGGAATTTTCTCATCCGCAGTATGTAAGTGGGTGATACCAATGATTGCACCTTCACGTTGAATGATCGAAGTCTGCAAGTCTTTTAAACTTTCAGTTGATCCTTGATGTAAAACCGCATCGAATGTATCACTAGTTAAGTCTTGAATCATTGAAAACTGTTGCTGTACAAGTTTTGGCATGGATTGAACCATTTTTAAAGCCAATGCATTGCTGGCTAAAATACCAATTTTAGTTTCAAGTGACAAAATCGCATTAAATTGATTCAATAAGCCTTGCTCTTGTTCAGCGATTGCAACTACACGATTACGGGCAATAATATGATATTGATTTGATTCTCCCGTTGGACCAGGCAGTGCGTATAAGGCCAAAGGTGAAGCATATGAATGCAAGTTAATTTGTGGATATGTTTGCTTCGCCCATTGCTGGAATTGTTTTTGAACTTCAGAGCTCGCCAAATTCAATTGCTCAGACATATTTTTCACTGTACCAAAAGCGTTAGCAGGTAGCTCAGCGTGTTGCATCAATTTATATAAATAAATTGGTCCACCTGCTTTAGGCCCAGTACCTGAGAGTCCTTCACCACCAAAAGGTTGCACACCAACGACAGCACCAACAATGTTGCGGTTAATATAAAGATTACCAACTTCTGCATGCGCGATCGTAGTTTGGATTGTTTCATCAATACGGGTGTGTAAACCCATAGTCAGGCCATAACCTTTGGCATTAATTTGAGCCAACAGTTGTTTTAGCTCTCCATATTTATAGGTAATTACATGCAATACAGGACCAAAAACTTCTCGTTTTAAATCGTCTAGATTTGGCAGTTCAATCAATGTTGGAACAATGAATGTGCCTAAGTTTAAGTCCGAACTTGGTGTGTCATAAGCAAGCTGGTGTATTGCATGTCCTTTACTGCACATCATTTCAATATGTTTTTCAATATTCTGCTGTGCTTCACGATCAATAACAGGACCAATATCGGTTTTGAGTAAAATCGGCTGACCGATTTTCAATTGCTGCATTGCACCTTTTAGCATCTTGATTAATGTTGTTGCATTGTCCTCTTGGACACACAATACTCGAAGCGCAGAACAACGTTGACCAGCACTATCAAAAGCTGAGTTAACTGCATCAATTACGACTTGCTCAGTCAATGCTGATGAATCCACGATCATTGCATTTTGACCACCTGTTTCGGCAATCAGTGGGATAGGTTGACCTGTTGGGCTAAGGCGTTGGGCAACAGTTTTTTGTAAAATTTTAGCGACTTCTGTCGAGCCAGTGAACATGATACCTTGAATTCGGTCATCTTGACTGAGTTTTGAACCGACTGTTTCACCCCGGCCTGGTAGTAATTGAACGACAGATTTTGGAATACCAGCTTCCCATAAGATTTGAATGGCTAGAGCTGCGATCAGTGATGTTTGTTCAGCAGGTTTAGCGATGACCGTATTGCCTGCAACCAGAGCGGCAGAGATTTGACCTGTAAAGATGGCCAGAGGAAAGTTCCAAGGACTGATACACAACACCGTCCCTAATGGTGAAGGTGTTTGTGTCTCATCCATACGCTGCATTTGTGCTGCATAGTAACGAAGAAAATCAACAGCTTCTCGAACTTCAGCAATTGCATTGCTATAAGTTTTTCCACTTTCACGACAGAGTAAAACCATCAGTTCTTGAATACGCGTTTCCATCAAATCTGCGGCTTTAAGTAAGATACTGGCACGATGATCTTTAGCCGTATTTTTCCAATTTTCAAAAGCTTGATGAGCATTGTTTAATGCTAAATCCACCTGTGCCGTTGCAGCTTCATGTACATAACCAACAATATCAGTTTGGTCTGATGGATTAACAATTGCTTGAGAAGTCATCTCTGTCAAATCAGTTAAATCCATATGCTCAACTAAGCTATAACTGTTCCATTGATGCTTGGAAAAGTGTTGAACTGTTTGATTTAAAGCTTTTAATTGACTGTCATCGGCAAGATCAAAACCTTGAGAATTTTGACGAATACCTTGATAAAGTGCATGGGGTAAAGGAATTGCAGGATGCTTTAAACCCACACGCTGTTCTTTTTTTGCCGTTTCATTAATTTCTTGAACCGGATTTTCGATTAAATCAGCGATTTGGATACTTTTGTCAGCAATACGATTCACAAAAGATGTATTTGCACCATTTTCAAGTAGACGTCTAACCAGATAGGCTAAAAGAGTTTCGTGATTACCGACAGGGGCATAAATACGGCATGGAATACCTAACTTTTGTGCAGAAATATCACCAACCACTTGCTCATATAAGGGTTCACCCATACCATGCAAGCACTGGAACTCATATTGACCAAGATAGTATGTCTTAGGGTCAGCCAATTGATAAATGGTTGCGACAGTTTGAGCATTATGCGTTGCGAACTGAGGATAGATTTGATCTGGTGCAGCAAGTAATTTTTTTGCACAGGCAATATATGATAAATCGGTATGTACTTTACGGGTAAAGACAGGGTAGTCAGATACACCATCAATTTGTGCTTTTTTGATCTCGCTGTCCCAATAAGCCCCTTTGACCAGACGAATCATCAAGCGTTTCTGACTTCTTTTTGCAAGGTCAATAATATAATCAACCACATAGAAACAACGTTTTTGATAAGCCTGAATCACAAAGCCTATCCCTTTCCACTGGGCAAGCTGTGGTTCAAAACATAAACGCTCAAGCAATTCTAAAGAAAGTTCTAAACGATCTGCTTCTTCTGCATCAATATTTAAACCAATGTCATAACTTTTTGCCAATAAGGCTAAATTTAAAATACGTGGGTAAAGTTCATGATGAACACGCTCTGTTTGCGCACGTTGATAACGTGGGTGGAGTGCAGACAGTTTGATGGAAATTCCAGGCCCTGTGTAGACATCTTTGCCTTCAGAAGCTTTACCAATCGCATGAATTGCTTGCGTATAATCATCAAAATAGCGATCAGCATCATGTTCAGTCAATGCACCTTCACCCAGCATATCGTAAGAATAACGAAAGCCTTTGTCTTCGAGTACTTTGGCATTGTCCAAAGCTTCATTGATCGTTTCACCAGTAACAAACTGTTCACCCATCATACGCATTGCAACGTCAACGGCTTTACGAATAATTCCTTTGCCTGTACGTGCAAGAAGTGAAGTAAGCACACTTGAAAGGCTCGCCTGTTTAGGCGTTTCCATCAATTTGCCTGTCAGCATCAATCCCCAAGCAGCAGCATTGACAAACATGAGATTACTTTGCCCTAAGTGGTCTTTCCAGTTACCTTGATTAATTTTATCGCGAATCAATAAATCTCGAGTGGCGCTATCCGGAATACGCAGCAATGCCTCAGCAAGACACATCAATGCAATCCCTTCTTGAGACGACAATGAAAACTCTTGCAACAAACCTTGGACGATACCCGCTTTGCCTGATGAGCTTTTTCGATCTCTTAAACTATGTGCCAGATTAAACGCTGTGTCATAAATCTTTTGGCTCATTTCTTCAGACAGTTGGCTGTGTTCAATTAAATGTTCGACACATTCAGGTTCAGCACGACGCCATGCGGAGTTGATTGCATCTTCAAATTCATTTTTTTCTTTGAACTCAGTGATGTAATCTAAACTAGGCGAGAGTTTAGAGTCTAAAATTTGGGGTGAATTCATATTCATTGTCAACGTCCTGTGACTCGCAAATATTTTTGTTGAGCTGTGTGGTTTATATAATTTATGATTACAGAATATTTGGTGAATAACTCACTATAATTTTGAGAATATTTAGAGAATTATTCTATGGAAAGCGCATATTTGACTCTAGATCGTATAGATATACGGATTTTAGAAATCCTGCAAAAAGATGGAAAAATTTCCAATATAAAACTTGCTGAAGAAGTGAATTTATCACCCACTGCCGCACTTGCTCGGGTTCAGAAATTAACAGCAGAAGGTTATATACTGGGATATGAGGCGAAGCTTAATCCAAAGATGCTCGGTGCGAATTTTGTGGTATTTGTAGAGATACTTTTAGATAAAACGACACCAAATGTTTTGGATGCATTTTCAGATGCAGTGGTGCAATATCCTGAAATTATGGCATGTCATATGATTAGCGGTGGTTTTGATTTTTTAGTCAAGATTCGTTGTGCCAACATGGAAGAATTTCGACATATTTCGGGGCAGGTGTTGTGGCAATTACCTGGTGTTAAAGAAACTCGCAGTTATCCTGTGATGGAAGTGATTAAGGACAGTTCACAATTACATCTGAACTTTAAAGCCAAAACAAAGGCAAAAAAGTAGCAAAGGGGCTTAGGCCCCTTTGCTAGAGTATGAAGATTTAAAGATTTTTCATTTCACGATCATAGATCTGTTCAGCATTTTCAAAACGGTCGATAACATCTTGTTCTGGCGCTTTACCCATTAAACTAACCACAACAATACTGATTAATGACAGGATAAAGCCAGGGATAATTTCATAGAGCCCCGTTGCTGCCATGGTATTTTTCCAAACAATGACAGTAACAGCACCGACGATGATTCCGACTAAAGCACCATTCATCGTCATACGTTTCCAGAATACTGAAAGTAAAATTAATGGTCCAAATGCCGCACCAAAGCCAGCCCATGCATAAGCAACCAGTCCAAGTACTTTACTCTCAGGATTGAAGGCTAGAAGAATAGCAAGCACAGAAATTGCAAGAACCATTAAACGACCGACCCAAACCAATTCAGTTTGTGACGCTTTTTTGCGGATAAATGACTTGTATAAATCTTCGGTTAAGGTACTTGAGCAGACCAAAAGCTGGCAACTTAAAGTACTCATGACCGCAGCAAGAATCGCCGCTAAAACAACACCTGCAACCCATGGATTGAATAAAATTTTGGTAAGTTCCATGAATACAGTTTCAGGGTTTTTTGCCACAATTACAGCAGATGGAATATCTGGATGCGCTTGAAAATAAGCAATTCCCACATAACCCACAGCAACAGCACCTGCTAAGCAGAGAATCATCCAAGCCATACCGATACGACGAGCATTTGGGATAGATTTAACTGAATCTGCCGCCATAAATCGAACAAGAATATGCGGCTGACCAAAATAGCCTAAGCCCCAAGCCATTGATGAGATGATGGCAATAAAACTTACACTTTGGAACATATTGGCTGCGTGAGGTCGAGCAGCTTCAATCAACTGTGTGACGTGCTGAATATCTCCAACGGCTAAAAAGGTCATGATAGGCGCCAGAAGTAAAGCAAAAATCATTAAGCCTGCTTGGAAAGTGTCTGTCCAACTGATTGCAAGGAATCCACCAATACACACGTAGCTAATAGTTGCAATGGCACTGACCCAAAGTGCAGTGGTGTAGTCCATTGCAAAAATACTTTCGAACAAACGTGCCCCTGCGACCATACCAGATGCGCAATAGATACCGAAGAAAATCAAAATAACCAGCGCAGAAATAATCCGTAAGACTTTTTTCTTATCGCCAAAACGACTGGTGAAATAATCTGGTAATGTCAGGGCATTATTCTGTACTTCAGTATGAACACGTAAACGACCTGCGACCAAATACCAGTTTAACCATGCACCAATAATGAGTCCGATCGCAATCCATGATTCAGATAAACCTGTGAGATAGATTGCTCCAGGCAAGCCCATGAGTAGCCAGCCACTCATATCGGAAGCACCAGCGGAAAGCGCCGTGACGAAACTACCTAAACTTCGTCCACCCAAGATATAGTCAGAGAAATCAGTGGTTTTTCTATAGGCATATAAGCCAATACAAACCATTGCAATAATATAGAAAATAAAGGTCACAACTGTGGGGTTGATTGAGTCCATATCTAATTCATTCCTTGTGGAGCAAATCTCCAAGTTTTATTTTTTTAACATGAGTTTCACGAGCGGATTCTTTCACATAAACAAAAAATATCGCTGTAATTTTTATAAGGTGATTGTGCAAGCTTTTTGTATCCGATTGTATTTTTGGATACAAAACAGCAAATCACCATTTATAAAGGAAATTTAAATAAAACTTAGCATGCTTCCGGATTGATGAAATTTAATGGCGTGTCTTTACACAAAGTTACATGACTAACAAGCTGTGTATCATACAGAAATATGAGTAATAGAAATGACATATTTTGCTAATACAAAAGTTTTATAGAAAGAATATGATTGTAAATGCACAGCTATAGTGCATAAATAATGAGTAAATCATATGGAAACTGTTCAACCAGCAGCCGAAGTTACAAGAATAGAAAAAGATTTATTGGGAAATAAAGAGGTTCCAATCCATAGTTATTACGGTATTCATACTGTTCGTGCTTTAGAAAATTTTAATATTTCTAAACATACAGTCGGTGAACAAAGTTTTTTTATACGTGCTCTAGCACAAGTAAAAAAAGCATCAGCGCAAACTAATTTTCAATTTAACAAAATTTCGGAAGATATAAGCTTAGCTATTCAACAAGCTTGCGATAAATTGATTGAACACCCACAAGACTGGAAAGTTTCATTTCCTACGGATGTGTTCCAAGGCGGTGTTGGAACATCAATTAATATGAACACCAATGAGGTCATTGCCAATATTGCGTTGGAATCTCTGGGTTATGCTAAAGGGCGTTATGAGATTATCCACCCCAATGATCATGTCAATAAATCACAATCAACCAATGATGTTTATCCGACAGCTTTACGATTAGCAACGTATTATTCATTTGATCAGTTATTTGAAAAAATAAACAATTTGATCAGCTCATTGATTTTAAAATCATCAGAGTTCCAATTTGTTTTAAAGATGGGGAGAACCCAATTACAAGACGCTGTTCCAATGACATTAGGACAGGAATTCCATTCTTTTGCCACCTTATTAAAAGAAGATGTGCGTTTAATTAAAAAAACACGTGATCTTTTATTGGAAATTAATTTAGGGGCAACAGCCATAGGAACAGGTGTCAATACACCACATGGTTATGCTGTACAGGTGAATGAAAATTTAAAAGCGTTAACAGGGTTAAAACTCATTGGAGCTGAAGACTATGTTGAAGCAACCAGTGATTGCGGCGTTTTTATCATCCTGTCTAGTGCGTTAAAACGTTTGGCTGTAAAACTTTCTAAAATTTGTAATGATTTACGCCTATTAAGTTCTGGACCTCGAACAGGATTGTGGGAAATTCGTTTACCTGAATTACAAGCGGGTTCATCAATCATGCCTGCAAAAGTGAATCCTGTTATTCCAGAAGTGGTCAATCAAATTGCTTTTAAAGTGATTGGTAATGATTTAACTATTACCTTTGCAGCAGAAGCAGGACAGTTACAGCTTAATGTCATGGAACCTGTGATTGCACTTTCAATGAATGAATCTATTGAGTTATTGATTCATGGTATTCAGACTTTGGATGAAAAGTGTATTCAGGGAATTGTTGCCAATGAAAAAAATTGTTATGACGCTGTTATGCGAAGCGTGGGTATTATTACCTTACTTGATCCGATCTTAGGACATGCTAAATGTGATGAAATGGGGCATACAGGTTAAGATTTTGAAATAATTCATTAAAATTAACTTTTGCTGAGATAAATACAGTATTTCGATGCTGTATTTTTTATACATGGTAAAAAGCAAAAAATCTCTTTATAATCTCAAAAACTTAAAAATCATTAACTAAAGTCAATAATTTATGAATAATAAATATTTAATTCTCGCACTCAGTCTTATTCTTATTTCTGGATGTGCAAAAAAAGCCGAAGAAGCTGCTGAAAGTAGTGCACCTGCTCAAGATTCACAAGCTGTTGCTCAAGACGCTGCTCAGGCTGCCGATGCCTCGGAAAAAAATGCTGAACAAACTGCCGAAAACTCGGTGGATACTACACCAGTGACTGAACAAAAACCTGAGACAATTTTAACTACCGATGTAAGTCAAGCCGAAAAAGCACGTCGTATGGTACGTGAAGCTCAGGTTGATTTCACTGCCAAAGATGTGGTTAAAACAGCTTTAGAAATTGATAAGTTAACTTTTCAAGCTGGTGGCTTTATTGAACAAAAAAATATCAACTTTGATGTTTTAGATCGAAAAACTCAAAAAATTGGCGAAGGTAAAATCCGAGTTTTTGAAAAAGTAGATCCGCATGCAGAAATTATTGTACGTATTCCTAGTGATAAAGCAGCTGTCTATGTCAATCAACTATTACCATTGATGTATTTCTTAAATCAACAACAATATTCTGCAAAACGCTTTGAGTTAAAACTATTAGAAGAAAAAATGGCACAAACACAGAGCATTCCAAGCGATACTAAACGATCACAGCTCAATGAGATTTCTCGTTTAACCCAACTTGAAGTTGAAGACCGTGTTCGTTTTAGTACGATTCGTATTGCCATTAAACAACCTGCGATGGTGAGAGAAAGTTTGGATGTTGATGTTGATGCTGTAGCACGTTTAAATGGAGATGGCTTTTGGAAGCGTGCTTGGGAAGGTGTTCAATATGGTTGGCAATTTATTTTAGACTTATTGGTTATTTTAGTGACCATTTGGCCACTTTATTTACTGATATTGGTGGGATGCATTATTTATCGAGTGGCGAAGCCTTTACTGAATAAATTATTCAACGATTCATTAACTACAGCACATTCTAAAGATGTTAAAAATGAAGCAACTGATCAGAAAAATGAAACTCAGCAAAAAGATCAAAATGAATAACTCACTTCAAATGCTCATCTAAGAATCAGAAACCAGTGTAAATACACTGGTTTTTTAATCTGTTATGAGTTTTTTGAGAAGTTGTTGCATACCTTCAGTCGCATTCATTTTTAAACATAGATATTGTTCAGGGACACGTTCGTGACTGGCTTGTGGGTCAATATAATAAGCTTCACAGAGTTCTGGAATTTCATGTATTAAACCAGCAACAGGATAGACTGCTAATGTTGAACCAATCACAATAAAAATATCTGCGTCTTGAACAGTATGGATGGCTTGTTCATAAGCGGGCACAGCTTCACCAAACCAAACAACGTGTGGGCGGAGAGGGTAACCTTCAGGGCATCGGTCTTTTTCTAAATCCAATTGCCAACCCGAAATGGGATAAAAATCATTACTGTATTGTGCATGTGGTTTTGAGCTTTTGGCTAATCTGATATTGCCATGAAGATGAATAACCTGTTGGCTTCCTGCACGTTCATGAAGGTCGTCAATATTTTGGGTAATAACATGTACATCAAAGTATTGTTCGAATTCAGCGATGATCTTATGGGCTAAGTTCGGTTCTGCTTCAATAATATTTTTACGGCGTTCGTTATAAAAACGTTGTACTAATACAGGGTTTCTTTGCCATGCTTCAGGCGTCGCTACTTCTTCAATATTATAGTTTTCCCATAATCCATTGTGATCACGAAATGTATCAATACCGCTTTCCGCACTCATTCCTGCGCCTGAGAAAATCACAATTTTTTTCATCATATAAACAATTGAAAATTTTTAAGATAGTAGCATAAATACTGTTAAATTTTAGGGGATTCTATTTTTTGAGGGTGAATTTGTTATAAACTATTCACATTAATGATTCGAGTTTTCGAGTTTTTTTATAAAAATCAAGTTGTAATAGAAATAAGTTAAAATGGAATAGCATGGAAACACGTGATATTGTCAATGCACCCGAAGTAAAAAAACAATTGTAGAACGTAGCCAAAACCGTAAAGATGATCCTGAAATTACGCAATGGTTTGAAAAAAAATTCTTTGAATATGTGATTAAACAGTTTAACCCAGTCTTTCATGTTAATTCAGTTGCCGCATGGAAAATTTGCCAGTTACCACAGCCAATTCCTACGTGGTTCTTAAAAAAGCTAGAACAACAGCCAGAAAGCCAAATGCTGTATGTTGACCCCTTACATGAACAAATTTTGGCTTTAGAAAAACCGATTTTAGAATTTTTTAATTCCAGATTAAAAACTAATCTTAAAGGTAAATTCATGAAAATGACATATGACCAAGTGCTCGAAGCTTGGCATAAAGATCATGAAATCATGAAAAAACGTTTAGAAAAAGGGCAATGGGACAGTTCAGAACATGCAATTACTGAAGTTTTGACTGTGGATACTGGATACTGGGCGTTTTGTTGAAATTACGGCAACAGGAATGTTGCTTCGTAAAGAAATGGCATTTGAATCACGTCATATGCAGCATTGTTTAGGGCAATTTTCAAATTTAATTGACCTTAAAGATGGTTATGGTGAGCATTATGTGACCCAAAAAGAGTTTGGGTTATTTCGGTATTTTAGCTTAAGAGATACTGCCAATAAGCCACATGTCACCATCAGTCTGGAGTGGGATGGTGAAGAGTGGTGTATTGAACAGATTAAAGGCAAGCAAAATCAAGTCCCCGTTCAAAAATATGCAGATGATGTTTTAGTCTTTTTGAATTATATACAACCAAAAAATAATCAAAATACTGACTGCTCTAATCTTGGTGTTTTATATCGTCCTGAACTTTTAGAGTTTCAGCAATCAGTTGAAACAACTCAATCTATTACAAACAGTCTATTTCAAGCTCCACAGCCAGCTTACTTCTACTTCTATGAGTTAGAAGATCCGCTGACTGTTGAGGGAATTGTGATGCATAACCCAGACTTAATGGAACTGTGTACACAACAAAGCCCTGTATTGCAGTGGATGATGTTGGCGACCAATAAAGAGGAATCTATTCAGAACCCTCAAAATCGTTTGATTCAGCACGTGATGCAATTTAATCAAACTGATTTTGATCAACGTAAATTGAATATTCCACTGAAGTTTGAAAAGAAAAAAGGGCTACCTTTGATTTTTCATTTGATATTATTACCTTTCTATTTGGTATTTTTGTTGCTCAGTCTATTGAGTCAGATTCCATTGGTGGGCTGGTTTTTTAAAATTTTAGTGTTTGTTTTTGCCATACCTGCAATGCCTTTTTTAAAGAGTAATGCAGATCAACGAAAAAAATGGGCTTTGGCAACAGGTGATTTAATTTATTTACGCAATAAAATTTCTTGTGATGATATTGATACATTAGCACTTGATGACTTTAAAAATAATGAAGCGAAGTTTAGAACACATTTAGATCAACTTTTAAAATTAGAGCAAAACAGTCAAATTGAGCGTTTGCAAAAAATAGAAATCTTTTTAAAAGAATACTTTTATGTGGGTGATTTATATGGTTGGTATGATTTAAATCAACAAGCAAGACCTTATTATCGTGATGTTTTGGTCTATGCACATATTCAAAAAATTATCATGATGCGCTTACTTCATCAGTTTGACTTTGTTCAAGAAGACGAAGCATGGCAATACATTTTAGTTTCCGCACAGATTATTCAAGACTGTTCGAGTTGGGAAGAAATGGGGCAATATTATGCGCAAGGTCGTGAGATTGATTTGATCTTACGCCATTCTGATTACATCAATTATGACAAATCTGCACGTCACGAAGTGAGCCGATATTTGGAAAAAAGTTCATGTAACTGGAAGTCTCTTGATTGGAATTTGCCACTTTTACCAGAGCTTGCTGATTTAAATGTTCAGCCTTTTGAACTTGATTCGTCAAAAACGTCAGCTACTTTTAGTGTTGGAGCTTCATCATGATTAAAGCGGAATATGTACATGAAGCGCTCAGAAAAGAAGGGCAATATCCACTAGGACTACTCGAAAATAGACAATATGAAAGCCTAGAGCAATTTTTTAACCAATTGTGGAATAGTCGTCAGGATAAAAGTCTATTTCAATGGGAAAGTGATTGGTTTGCTTATCCCTATCAAATGTTTTCTGAAATGTTTTTAAATCAGGGGCCTCAAGCGCTTCAACATCTTGATGAATGGTCAAATGCTTATCCTGACAGTTTTTTTCCTTATGTGATGAAAGTACGTTATTGGGCATTTTGGGCTTCTAAGTATCGTGGTGGAAGTTGGGCCAATCAAGTTTCAGAGGATATGTGGGACTGCGCACGAGAAGCACAAAAGCAGATTTATGCAACAGCCATGCAAGCCTTAGCTTTTTCTCCAAAAGCATGGACAGTGACCATTCATTTATTAAATGCGGCTGCGAAATTGGAAGAACCTAAATGGTTTGATAAATGGTTATTTAAGCAAAAAAAACCACAGAACTTAAAACATGCAATTAAACCATCACTACAAAAAATTGCAGCACTCAGTGGTCTAAGCACAGACTTGGCATTGGTGTTGCCAGAGCAGATTCCAGAAATACTGAAGCCTTATATTGATCTCAAAGCAGAATTAAATATGCCTCAGAATGAGGCCGCATTTTGGTTAAAAGTATTTTTAGACCAATCGAAGTTTGGTTTAGTTGCAGCCATCGACTATTGTTGGTATTTGCTACCACGTTGGGGCTACAGTTATGAGGAGATCACACAATTTGTACAGTCAGATTGGTGTGAACATTTTACTGAAATCGAAAAAAATGAACTTAATTTTGTGATGTGGTATGACTCAGTAGAAGATAGTTACTCAGATGATCAAACAGGTGAAATCAAAAAACATATACAAATTGCTTTAGATTTATTGAAGCGGCCATTAAGCGAGAAAAATCGCGCTAAAATTTATTTACGTTTGGCATATTTTTATACTTTGCTGAATCCATCTGACCCAAAAATTCTAGATTGTTATGTACATACTTTTACTCATGAAGTATTTGATGAATATGATTTGCAACGTGCTATTGATTATTGGTTTAAATATGCGAAATCAAGCGATTTTCTCGGTGAAATAGCCATTTCAAATCGCAAAACCTTAGCCAGTGCTGCTGTACTCTATGGTTTACTCGCACAGCATGGTTGGTCTGGGGTTGAAAAAAATCCATTGGTTGCTCAGTCTTGGTTTGAGTTTGCCAAAAGTTTGGAAAGACCGAAAGCTTTTCCTGAAGGTGAATATTGTTGTTTTTATCGTGTCTATAAAAGCTTCCATGAACTTGAAAGTTATCCTGATGTGATTGATATGCTGCATTCAGCTTCAGAACTTGGCTATGTCAACCCAAGCTTTACCAGTGGTTATATTCATTCCAGAGAAGATTCATCCCTATATGATGTCGATATTGCTAAAAAATACTCCAGCAAAGCCGCAGAGCAAGGGCACTATATTGCTATGTACAATATGGGGGTAAATTATTTGAATCGTGGGATCAAAGATACAGAAAGTCATCCATTTCCATTATTAAAACAAAGTTTAGATTATTTTGAACAAGCACGTATTGGCTTGGAAAAATCACGTAAAGACGGGACCTATGAATATCAAGAGCTCGAAGATGATATCATTGACCTCTATGCGGATCGTTTATATCACTATAGTTACTACCCTGAATTGGGCGATATTTTGATTCCCCAGTTGATTACACATGGATGGCAGCGACATATTAAAGCGATGAGTGCTTTAGCTCGACTTTATGCTGATCAAGCCAATCGACCGCATTATTTTAATTATGCAGATGCGGTTAAATGGTGTGAAGCTGCACGTTTACAAGCCCCAGAAAATGATGATGTGCTTGAAGCAATAGCCGTTGTTGAAAGTGACCCGATGAAAAAAATTCTAAAATATCAGTTTACTGTAGATAAAATTCCAGTCGAGGAAATGCCAGGTCGGCAGGATGTATTGTTTTAATGGACATTTCATGGTCAAAGCAAATGATATTTTAATATATAGATTTTTAAAAGATTGGCTTGAAGCTTATGATTTTTTTATATTTTACAGGAAAAAATTTAAGGTCTGTATAAACAGACCTTAAATCATTGCAAGACATTAATGGTCGTGATGTAAATATTTAGGTTGTTTCGGCAACTGCATACTACAAAATAAACAAATAATCAGCATGACAATCACATAAACAAAGAAAGTATTTTCATGCCCCAAATCTTTTAATTTAAGCGCAACAGCAGGAGCTGAACCGCCAAAAATTGCATTTCCGACTGCATAAGCAAAGCCAACGCCTAGGGCACGAATATGCGGAGGGAACATTTCAGCTTTTACCAGTCCACTGATGGAAGTATAAAAGCTTAGTAGCATCATTAAGAATACCAGCAATGCTGTCACGATAAATGCTGAACCACTAAAATATGGCATAGCAATCACCATGACTGGATAAATAAAGATTGCACAACTGATACTAAACAGCATCATAGAAGATCGACGACCAATACGGTCTGCCAGCATTCCAAACAAAGGTTGAGCACACATAAAGATAAACAGTGCGATAGTCATCATGTAACCAACTGTTTTATCTGCAAATCCTAGACTGGTAATATAGGTCTTTGAATATACCGTAATAATATAAAAACATAATGAACCTGCAGATGTATATCCAACGACAAGTAAAAAAGTACTCCAATTGTTGGTCAATAATTCTTTTAAGCTACCTGAACCTTCTTTTCCACCATCATCTTCAGAAAGTGTTTCTTTCAAATGACGACGTGCAAAGAACGAAAGAATCGCAACTACACCGCCAATGATAAATGGGATACGCCATCCACCATCCATGAGTTGTTCTTTTGACATCAGTGCCAACATGATTACACCAAGTAGACTCGCCAAGAGCTGCCCACCAGAAAGTGTTACATATTGGAAAGATGAGTAAAAACCACGCTGACCTTTTAAAGCAACTTCACTCATATAGGTTGCTACAGTTCCATATTCACCACCGACTGATAACCCTTGTAAGAGCCTGACAGCTAATAATAAGAAAGGGGCTGCCATACCGACTTGTTCATAGGTCGGGAGTGCTGCAAATAGAAAGGAACTGATGGCCATCAATGTAATTGAAATAACCATCGACTTTTTGCGTCCATAGGTATCGCCAATCCACCCAAATAACCAACTGCCAATTGGGCGCATAAAAAAGCTGGCAGCAAAAACCCCCCACACATAAATTGCTTTGGTAGAGTCATCCATATCGGGTGCAGTCAATGCGTGGGTAAAATAGGTGGCAAAAGCGGCATAAATATAAAAGTCAAACCATTCCACTAAGTTACCAGATGCAGCTCCAACAATAGCCATGACACGATTGCGTTTCTCATGAGGCTCATATGTATGTGTTTCAGTCATAAAACATCCTTATTATAGCGCTGCAATAATTTATGTTTGAAAATGAGAAAATTAGACTTTTTAAATTCCAAATTCTGTTTTTAATATTAAAATCAAATCATGAATGAAAAGCGACATTGGAACAAAAAATACACAGCTTACTACATGCCTATCTATAAAATTATGCATGAATGCTATTGTTTTTATTTGCATAATATGAGAATTTATTGATTAATAGCATGCTATAAAATAAATATACAACATCAATAATCAGACATGTTTCGCCTCGAAGTTTGTGATTTTTAAATTTCCTAGAATAAAAGCATATTAGAACTGACCGATAAAAATGAGAATTTTAATGGGAATGGTGAATTGAGTTTTTTTATTTATCAAATCCGTATAAAAATAACGATAAACGCTATAACAACATAGATCATTGATAAGAAATTATGCAATAAATTGAATTTCATCATATGTACCATAAAGCATAAAATATTGTGAAAATTATTAAATAATCAATCATTTGGAATTCATGTGAAAAAGACTTTATGGTGGACAAAATATTATTTTTTATTATATGGTGATGATTAATTTAGAACAATTACACAATGAATCATGTTCAATAATATTAATTTTGTTTTAGAAAAATTTGGTTTAAATGCTCAAAAACGGGCTTTGCATATTCAATTTAGCAATCCCAATTTGACTGCCCATGTATTCTTACAACGTATCGATGGAACACATGCCATCAATGATGGGGTAAATTTACAGCTCATCTGTCTTTCGACACGATCAAATATAATGTTGAAGAGCTTTATCGGGTCTCAAGTCGCTGTTGACATGGACAATGATCGATCTGAGTTCAACCGAATTTCTGGAATTGTCACCCACGCAGAGATAGGGGCTTCTGATGGTGCTTTGACAATTTATCGCCTTACTGTAGAAGACCCAACCGCACTCTGGAAGTATCGAAGAAATAGCCGTGTGTTTATGGCAAAGTCGGTTATTGGCGTTATTCAAATACTTTTTTCTGAATGGGTACAACGGAGTTCATTATTTGCTTCAAGTCTAACTTTGGACCTCAGTGGTTTAAGCAAAGATTACGATGTCAGACCACTGTGTATACAGGCATTTGAAAGTGATTATGATTTTTTAACTCGTTTGATGCGTGAAGAATCTATTAATTTTTTGATTGACGAAACACAGCTTAAAGTTTCCAATTTTACAGAACAAATCCAACCTCAAAAACTTCGTTTAATTGATGACAATACTCAATATAAAAGTTTAAAACGTCGTACTATCCGCTTTCATCGTAGCTCTGCTGTCGAACAACAAGACACAATCACAGCATTGACAGGTTTGCGTTCACTTCAACCGACGGCTGTGCATATCCAACGATGGCAAGCCGATATGTTAGATATAGAAGAAGGCGCAGGCAATGTTTTAAGTAAGCATCAGCAGAGTGAAAACTATGACAATGCCAGTTTAGGCTTAGAACAAGTATGGCAGTTGAGCCCTGCATGGGTTCAAGACCAGAATGGAGAAGATGGAGTAACCCCATCAGGCAACATTCAGGTTTCACGCTTTAACCAAAACCTCAGTGATTACTATGACGCTCAAGCCAAACAATTTACTGCCGTATCGACAGTCAGAGATACACAGGTCGGCTATTACTTCGAACTTTACCAGCATCCAATACTGGATCAAAAAGATATTGCCGATCGGCAATTCTTGATCATCTCCAAAACCTTCTATAACCAAAATAATTTACCGAAAGATTTATCTCATCAAGTTGAAACGTTATTGAAACAAAGCCAATGGCGACTCATTCATATCACCACAAACAACAGCGAACAACGCCAAGCGAATCAACTCATTCTACAACGACGTAATATAGCCCTTGTTCCTGAATACAATCCGCTGAAACATCGACCAATCGCATATCCAATGCGAGCAAGAGTAGTCGGACCGAGTGGAGAGGAAATCTATGTCGATGAATGGGGACGTATCAAAGTAAGATTCTTATTTACCCAACACGAAGACCACCAACATGATGGTGGTGCAGGCGCGAACGATAATGATACCGACTCGGCTTGGGTGGATGTATTGACGCCATGGGCAGGAGAAGGCTATGGGGCAAGATTCTTACCGAGGGTTGGAGAAGTCGTTATGATCTCGTTCAGTGATGGTGACATTGACAGACCCTTTGTACTGGGGCGAATTCATGAAGGGTATCGCTATCCAGCCAAATTTGATGACAAAGGCAAATTGCCAGATACTAAAAAGTTAGCAGGGATCAAAACTAAGGAATATCAGGGCAGTGGCTATAATCAGCTACGCTTTGATGACACGCCCAACCAGATCAGTACTCAATTACACAGCAGTCCTGGGGCAAGCCAACTGAATCTTGGGAATTTAAGCCATCCAAAAGAAACAGAAGCCAGTGAAGGGCGCGGAGAAGGTTTTGAGTTGCGTACAGACCAATGGGGAGCAGTACGTGCAGGGAAAGGTTTATTGCTGAGCACTTATACTCAAGACCATGCCAAAGGCGATCATCTTGATGCAACGCCTGCCAAGAAACAACTCAAAGGCAGTCAAAGCAAAAGTAAAGCACTCAGTGAAATCGCCAAGAAGCAAAAGACCGATGAAATAGAATCAGTGGAGCAACTAAAAGTATTTGCTCAACTGAACCGTACCATGTTTGTCGGAGACTCAACATTCTGAGAAACTACTCCGATGAAAAAATCAAACTATACCCCTGAAATCAAAGAAAGAGCGGTTCAACTTGTTATTGAATCCGAAAAAGATTATCCATCGAATTGGGCTGCAATCACTGCTATTGCTCCCAAGATAGGTTGTACCCCTGAAACACTGCGTGTTTGGCATCAAAAATATTTGGATCAACAAAATCCAGTTAAAGTACAGCATCTTTCAGATCAAGAACGTATAAAACAACTGGAACGTGAAAATAAAGAACTGCAACGCGCTA
>WNDP01000060.1 GCA_009912575.1 Acinetobacter bereziniae | reverse complement strand
ATTCTTGATAATTGTGTCGCTGTTGTTTGTTCAGTTGAACAAATCAAATAGTCGGTATAGAGGTCTAGCAAGTCTTTATTCATGCCATGAATTATAAAGATTTTTAGAGCTAGTGCGTAACATCAGTTAATAATTTAACGGTAATACGTTCTAGGCCAGAGGTAATGGCATTAATTTGTGCAAGTACAAACAATTTGACAGCAATATCAAGAATGCCTTGGCTAAGATCATAAAGACATTCACGAATCTCATCAGAGAGATGCATATCTGCTTTGTTTAACCACTGATATTTCCATAAAGCATCGGTAAAAGCACATTCCATTCAGATTTAAATATGCGATTATTTAACTCAAGATTTGGTTCATTTTTTATAGGTTCCCATAATACAGATCCAAATCCAGCAGCCCTACGGTTACCACGAAGGTCATTAAAAATATACCTTGCCTTTGGTGTACCCACCATAATGACGGGTAAACTAATCACATTAACGAGTGTGACAAAGAAATTTAACATTTTGTCAGCACCGCCAGAGTTTTTGATATTAAGGTGCTGTATTTCATCAATGATAAGCAAGCCAATTGCATGAAAATTTGCAATCTGACGCATTAAATTGAGTAACGTTTCAATACCGTGACGCTTTAAAGCGTATTTAGCTTCATAGTTGGTATCAAGAGCAATATCAACGGCTCTAAAGAAATGTAAGCACAAGCTTTTTAAGGAACCGTCATGAGGGCAGTCAATTTTTAAATATACAATTTGGGTAAAGTTATACTTTTCGTGATAAATAACTTGTGGGTATACACTAAGAATATTATTGATCGTTGTGGTTTTACCGATTCCAGAACATCCGATAATACTCATACTTTGAGCTGTTGAACGAGCAGGCTCATACCTAAAAGCTGAAATATCACCTTTCATTGTTCGCTCATAACCGTTCTGAATATGTTTGTTCAATTCTCCATTTGATATATTTCGACCGACATACCCTTGTCTTAACATAATTGAAAATTTTGTCCAAAGTTCAATATGTCGTTCAATTGGATGAAAAAAAATATTCAGTAATTGAGGAATAAGGTGTATACGCTGTGATGCTGGTAGAGATTGGTCTGTAATATCGAAATTTACTTTCCCTCTCAGTGCTTTGATAATATCAGGCGTATCCAGAATAGGAGGTAATGCTTCAATGAATGGATTGCCAGCATAATGCCCAATACTAGGTTGATATTCCTTAACAATGACTTTATTACTCATTCTATTCATCCTTATTCGTGAATAAAGTTATGGCTCATCATCTTCACTGAGTAAATCGTGGTATAGAGGGAAACGTAACTTTAAATCCTCATCAAGTTCGTCAGATGACTTCTTCCGCTTTGGCATAGGAATGACATTGCTCTGAGCATCTTGTGTGATTTCAGGCTTCATAACCCTTGTAGCAGTGTCATTAACACTGGAAGTCGTACCTTTCAATTTAGAACGTTCAAGCTCTTTTTCATGGGTTCGATTACTCCTAATCTCAGAGATTCGACTTTTCTGGCTTTGAGTAGACAATGGCGTTTCGCTACTAGCTTGTTGAATAATATCCATGATTTTCTGCTCTAACTCAGATTGAGCTAAGTTGTTCTTTATATTTTGTTTTTCAAAAGTTTTTTCTGAACACTATTGATTTGCCAAACTTCCCAAAAACTATAGCCTTTAAATTCACGGGAATAGTCGGAAATCGTTGCTTCCCAATATTTCAGACTACTTTGTTCATAGAAAACATAAATTTTTTCTGCATTACTTGGATCATAGGCAGCATATAAAAACTTGGGTCGATTTATTGTATTTTGGCGGTGTAGCCAACCCTTTTCATATAATTCTGGGCAGGTATAAGTCACACCAAAAATTTTCAAACCTCGATTTGATAAAGTTGCCTTTTCTCTAGGCAATAATGCGACATAAACAGCCTGATCGGAAGCTGTTCGTAGTTTCCCCGTACGATGCTGTATTCCCCAGTTCCATAACGCCATTGGAACGGCTGGTAGGTCCTGTGGTAGATCGATATCACGATCATAATTGTTGATTTGGTGAAATTGGTTATATTTCAGAACTGATAAAAGAATAATTTTAGTGAATTCATCTAGATTAAGTGTTGCATCTAGACGGTAGTCCTTTCCACCCCGTTTCTTTGTGATCACATCTTGAACCACCCCTTTTGCAAAGGGTTTAAATTCAGCTTGTATTAATTTGAATCTGCTTTCAACAATTGGCTTTAGATCACCACGATAGGGTGGTGCATTCTCAAGCCTGATCGAAAAACTTTTTTCTAAATTTTCAACTTGATGACAAAATAACTCGGCTCGGTCAGCCAAAATCGCATCAGGCAAGCCGATACAAGGCCAGTTTTCATAAGTAATATCTATTCCATACTTTGCATAAAGCGACTTTATCTGTAAAAGCGCAATAAAGCGCTTGTATACTTGTTTTATAAGAAGCATTTTCTAAGCCAATATATAAGCCAGTAACCATACGACTAAAGACATCAATGACGAAGTAAATTGTTGGTCGGCCAATTATTCGGCTTCGATCAAGATTAGAAACTAGATAGATATCAGCAATCGTGGCATCTATTTCATACCGTGAACCAGGGCCAAGAACTTGTGTATTTACAGTAGAATGGAGCTGGCGTAAATCTTTAGAGTACTCAATGTCGTTTGATCGCTTCTGTAAACGAGTTACTTGATTGTATTCTCGGTGATAAAAATACTGAAATTGGCGTAGTGTAGGATATTCATTTTCAGAGATATCTGGGTGAAGTGTGCGATATAGCTTTTGAAATTCTCGATTGGCATATTTTAAAGAATGTTTATTATTTGATAATAAGTATTTGCTAATCGTGAGATGAAATAGGCGTTCAATCTCTTGTGTAATAATAGCTCCAGTACCTTCTTTGTAGAGGCGCTTTCTTCCTAATTTTTGATTTGCAACTTTTTACTCCCTTTTGCACCTGAGTTTTGGTAATTAGGGAT
Organism: Acinetobacter bereziniae; assembly: GCA_009912575.1. Taxonomy (GTDB): domain Bacteria; phylum Pseudomonadota; class Gammaproteobacteria; order Pseudomonadales; family Moraxellaceae; genus Acinetobacter; species Acinetobacter bereziniae_A. The sequence continues at coordinate 22,694 of WNDP01000060.1, read as the reverse complement.
TAAGGTATTTGGTGTTTGTCCTCTTTGCCAATATTGTCTAAGCAAGCGGTATATTGTCTGTTTGGTCGATTTCTTATTATTTATGATTTCATTAATCAGTGAGGATCGGGCACTTGGAATATAAAACTGTTCATGATCAGCTATATTTTTGATTAAATTGTAATTTTCATCTCTTTTTCGTTGAGAAATGGAATCTTTTTCGGGCTGTATGAAGGCAATATCTTGAAAGGGATCTTCAATTCGAAATACCTCAAAAGATTCAATGGCATGAAATAATTCCGTTTTGCTGATGATTTCAGGAAGTGCTTTCACATCATTGATATCAATCCAAACAATATGTTCAGATAAAATTTTGAGGATTCTAATCGAGAGATCTTGATACTGATATACATCATTGATTCGCAGCATAGCGAACCTCCTCCCAAGTCGTTAGATTGCCTAATTGAATATTGGGTGGGACTAAATCTTTGTAATTTAATTTTAGGTCGAATTTAAAATAACGTTGAGCAAAAAGTACACGTAATTCTGATAGAGATGTACCTATCTCAAGGTCATAAGATGAATCAATTTTTTTTGCTAAATTAATCAATGATAAATTTGAATATTTATGGAACTGCTTTACATAGAATTCAATTTGATCGTACAGATTAATGTGATCATCATCTCTGATGGCAGGATATAACCACTTGATATTGTCAAAAACCACTTTTGGAATTTCTTGTTCAGTGATGATTTGCCAAGGGATTTCTTTGCTTTGCCAATAACGTTGTTCGATTTCCAGTTTTTCAATTGTACGGATATCTTCAAGATCTTTCTGGTATTTAGCTTGTATGCTAAATCGAGGATTTATAGAGTCGGAACTAAATACATAAAAATCCGTACTCATTATCTGCTTAATGCCTCTAACGGCAGGGTGTGGAATACAAGTTAAATGGGCGATTTCTTCAGTTTGTTCTATTCGGAGAGGGAATTGTTCTCGTATATCTTGAATCAGAGGATTCCATTCTAAAATTAAGAAAATAGCGAGCTCTAAGTCTGAGAGTAGATGATGTGCCCGCTTCGTTTTATGGCCGTAAACTCGATGAGAGCGACCAAGTGATGATAGATCACGAACAGTCAACCACGGTTTATATGATGATAACTCACCATCACCTCGGCCATCTTTGATCCATTTTTGCTGTTGTTGGACTGAGAGCATAAAAAAACACCTGTTGTGTTCATTTGAAATGAGCATAACAGGTGTTCATAAAACAAACAATCCAGTATGATACTTTTTTGTTTAGTATGACACTTTATTGTTTGGTCTGAGACTTTATTGTCTACTTACAAACACTTGTAAGCATTCAAAAGAGTTTCATACTCAAGTAGAACCAAAGCTATTGATTTAAGAAAAACACAAACAAAAAAGATTCATACAAAGTTACCTAATATGAATCTTTTGAAATATCTAAGAACAATAAAAAGCATACTAAATTACATTGCCTGCAAGAGTTTTACCTCTAGCTTTATTAAGTAAAAATTTTGATGCTTGTTCACCGTATTTTATATCATATTCATTAAAGCTATGCTGATACCATTTAGAGCCGCATCTTTCAGATCGGTCAAAATACATATCAATTTCGCAAAATTCATGTGGCTTATTATCAAGTATTTTTGCACCTTGAAGCCACAGAAATTGAGCAATTGTCATATTGTCTAAAGTGATAGTTTCATCAAGTATTTCTTCTGCTTTAAATTGCAAATAAACCGCTATGTTTTTCACTTCTTCACTTTTAGATAGATCAAGAAATTTAATAAAAATTCCACGATCACCCAAATCATAATTATGTTTAATTTGGTACGCACCCATAGCAACCTCATTCAATATGTTTAGTTTACATACAAAATAGTATGATACTTTTTTGTTCAGTATGACACTCTATTGTTTGGTGTGATACTTAATTGTTTGCTTACAACACTACAATAAGTAACTGATTGATTATTCAACAGTGACTGATTTTGCCAAATTTCGAGGTTGGTCTACATCGGTACCACGTAAAACGGCAACATGATAAGACAATAATTGTACTGGCACACTATAAACAATCGGCGCTAACCATCTGTTGACCGCAGGTACATTAACAACATGTTGGCGATCTTTATTGACGATTCCGCTGTTCTCATCGGCAAATACAAATAATTCGCCACCACGTGCTTGAACTTCTTCCATGTTAGATTTGAGTTTATCCAACATATCATCATCATTCGGCGCAAGAATGACGACAGGCATATCATTGTCAACCAAAGCCAATGGGCCGTGCTTCAATTCACCCGCAGCATAACCTTCGGCATGGATATATGAAATTTCTTTAAGCTTTAAAGCGCCTTCCAAAGCGATCGGGAATTCTGTACCACGACCCAAGAATAAACAGTGTTGTTTCTCTTTGAACAGGTCAGATAAACGTAAAATTTCCGCATCATTTTGTAAGGTATCAAGAATAACCTTTGGAATATGCCATAACACAGAGGTAATTTCTTCGATAGATTCAACAGTAATACTTTGTTTAACTTGACCCAATTTTAGTGCTAACAACATTAAAGCTGCAAGTTGAGTGGTAAATGCCTTGGTAGAAGCAACACCGATTTCAGGGCCAGCAAGCGTCAATAAGTGATGATTCGTCTCACGAACCATTGACGATGTTGCAACATTACAAATGGTCATGGTGCAAATATTTAAGCCTTTTGCCTGCGCGCGTTTTTGTGTATCACGCAAGGCAGCTAAAGTATCAGCTGTTTCACCTGATTGCGAAATGCAGATATACAGGGTATTTGCTACGATCACTGGTGAGCGATAACGAAACTCGCTGGCAATTTCAACTTGGCATGGTAAATCGATCAGTTGTTCAAACCAATATTTTGCAATCATTCCTGCATGGTAGCTGGTACCGCAAGCAAGAATTTGAATTTGTTGGACATTTTTGAAATCTAATTCAGCATTTTGTAAAAAATCTTCACGTAATGCGTTGCCATTTAATGCTTGAGAAATGGTTTGCTGAATTGCTTCAGGCTGCTCATAGATTTCTTTGAGCATATAATGCTTATATTCACCTTTTGATGCATTGCTTACTGCGGCATCTAATTCCTTAACAGGTCGCTCAACTAGTTGATCTTTAACAAAAACTTCAATGGTTTCACGTGTTAAACGTGCAATATCGCCTTCTTCAAGATAGATAAAACGATTGGTGACAGGTAAAAGCGCCAGTTGGTCTGAACTGATAAAATTCTCACCAATACCAACACCGATCACTAGCGGTGAACCTTCACGTACAGCGATCAATTCATCAGGAAAATCAGTGTGAACAATACCCAGTGCATAAGCACCTTTCAGTTGAGGAACAACCTCTTCAACCGCTTTTAATAAACTTGGTGTTGACTTGAGTGCTTCAGAAATTAAATGTGCAACAACTTCAGTATCTGTTTGTGAAGTGAATACATAACCAAGTGCTTCAAGGTCATCTTTGAGTTCTTGGTAATTTTCAATAATACCGTTATGTACAACAGCAACATGCCCAGAAATATGTGGATGGGCATTATTTTCAGTGGGTTTACCGTGAGTCGCCCAACGGGTGTGCGCAATACCCAGTGAACCTAAAATATTTGATTCAGAAATTGCCCCTTCTAAATTGGCAACTTTACCAACACGACGTTCACGCAAGATTTGTCCTTGATCGACAAGGGCAACACCAGCAGAGTCATAACCACGATACTCAAGGCGTTTTAGGCCTTCAATTAAAATATTTGTAATGCTTCGTTCAGCAACGCCACCAACAATACCACACATAATAATATCCTCTTATTTCTTGACCTTTTGGGGACGTTGATAATTTTCTTTAGAAATTTGTTTTGCACGTTCAAATGCAAGACTGTTGTCAGCAACATCATGGGTGATTACAGAACCAGCACCAGTCGTTGCACCATGACCAATTTTAATTGGGGCGACTAAGGAGTTATTGGTACCAATGAAGGCATTGTCACCGATAATGGTTTTGTGTTTATTGGCGCCGTCATAGTTACACGTGATGGTGCCTGCACCAATATTAGAACCTGCACCAATTTCGGCATCGCCTAAATAGGTAAAATGATTGGCTTTTGAGCCTAGACCAACTGTGGTGTTTTTAACTTCTACAAAGTTTCCAATATGCACTTCGTCTGCGAGTTGAGCGCCTGGACGAAGGCGTGCAAATGGACCAATCAGTACATTTGAACCCACTACAGCATCTTCAAATACGCTATACGCTTGAACTTTGGTGCCCGCAGCGATTTGAGTATTTTTAATCACACAACCTGCACCAATTTCAACACCATCACCAAAGCTACAATTGCCCTCGATAATCACATTGATATCAATACGAACATCGGTACCCACTGTGAGTTGACCGCGTAAGTCAAAACGTGATGGATCAATTAAATGCACACCTTGTTGCATCAATTGTTTGGCTTGATGATTTTGGAATTCTCTTTCTAAAGCAGCAAGCTGAATACGATCATTGATCCCTTCAACTTCAAATGCCAACTCGGGTTGGATCGAGGCAATTTCCATTCCATCAGCCAAAGCCATTGCCACAATATCTGTAAGGTAATATTCACCTTGCGCATTGTCATTACTGAGTTTAGGTAACCACTCATGTAATTTGGCATTGCTGACGCAGTAAATACCTGTGTTAATTTCTTTGATTTGGCGTTGTTGTTCAGAAGCGTCTTTATGTTCTACAATCGCTTGAATTTTTCCATCTTTACGAACAATACATCCATAACCATTTGAATCATCAAGTGTTAATGTCACCAGCCCAATGCCCGTTTCGGTCGAAACATCGACTAAACGTTGCAAAGTGCTGTGTTGTACACAAGGCACATCTCCAGAAAGAATCAGCGAAATCCCATCTTTGGGTAAAACAGGCAAAGTCACTTTAACGGCATGACCTGTACCTAATTGCTCTGCTTGTTCAACCCATTCTACATTTTCTTGTGCAAATGTCTGTTGAACCAGATCACCACCATGCCCAAAAATAGTAATAATATTCTTTGCTTGTAATTGTTTTGCTGTTTCAATTACATGACCGAGTAGTGGGCGTCCTGCTAAAGGTTGAAGTACCTTAGGCAAACGAGAACGCATGCGTGTCCCTTTACCTGCAGCAAGAATGATCACAGTTGTCGACATATTGCACCTAACAGATCTGGCTTAAGCCATTTTAAAATATAAATAAATCATGATACACATTGCTGCCCAGACCCCTGCAATAATGTCGTCAAACATAATTCCAAAACCACCATCGACTTTTTGGTCAATGATGCGAATTGGCCAAGGTTTCCACACATCAAATAAACGAAACAATGCAAATCCGACCAAAACCCAAATCCAATTGATTTCTCCAATATAGATTAAGGGAAGAAAGGTAAGAGACTGGCCGGCAAATTCATCCCAAACAATACGACCATCATCATGCACATGAATAATGTCAGCTGTTTTTCCGCAAATCCAAATACCGACCAATGACATGATCAAGATTGCAAAGATGGAGCCATAAAAACCAATTGCAAGCCAAATGGGGATAAACAACAGGGCAAAAGCAGAACCGAAAGTGCCTGGTGCTTTGGGTGCTAAACCAGAACCAAAGCCTACGCCACAGAACACAATAAAGCGTTCTATCCATGTCATATTTTTAAAGACAATCGGAGGTTTATGCAAAGTGTTGATACCCTTGAAGTTGCAATGAATGGTCTAAGCCATCTTTCTCAAATGCAATGCCACATTGTTGTGTAACTTTTCCAATAATTGTAGTGCTTACATTGGGTTGTAATTGCAAAAGTTTATCATAATTTTGCATACTTATTGTAAAGCATAACTCATAATCATCTCCGCCAGCCAAAGCATATTGCCACTGCTGATTTTCACTTAAGTCCCTTAAAGCAGGATTAATTGGAAGCTGATTTAAATTAATTCGAGCACCGACATTTGATGCGTCTAAAATGTGTCCAAGATCTTGCGCTAGACCATCTGAAACATCAATCATGCTTGATGCTAAACCCTTTAGCATATTTCCCAATTCACAGCGTGGTGTCGGGTAATCCAAGCGTTGTTGAAGGGGATGCCCTAAATGTTGTAGCGCAAAAGCAGCATCACCAATTGAACCACTGACCACAATCAGATCATCGGCTTGTGCTTGGGCACGTGTCACAGCTTGACCGGTTTCAATCCAACCTAAAGCGGTAACAGTGATGGTTAAGTGCGGGCTTTGTGTGGTGTCGCCACCGATTAAACGTACCCCAAATTGATCACAACAATCATATAAACCCTGACTAAAACCTTTTAACCAGTCATGATCGATTTGGGCTAAGCTCAAGGCCAGAAGAATACTATGGGGTTTGGCTCCCATGGCAGCAATATCTGAAAGATTGACAGCAACTGACTTCCAACCAATGGCATGGGCAGAGGTGTCTAGGGGGAAATGTCGTCCTGCGACAAGTGTATCTGTACAAATCACCAGTTGATGATTTAAAGGTGGGGTGAGCAGGGCTGAGTCATCTCCGACACCTAAGTCAACATCAGACTGTTGCTGACGATTGAAATAGCGTTCAATAATTGAAAACTCAGCCATGTAAAAACAACTTATTTCGCTTGTTGTTTTTCTGCTTCACGCAGGCTTGTTGCTAAACGGTCTAATACACCATTGATGTATTTATGACTGTCAGCGCCACCGAAGTGTTTTGCCAACTCAATGGCTTCATCAAGTACAACGCGATATGGAATTTCAAGATGATCTTTAAGTTCATATGCGCCTAAACGTAATGTAGCAAGTTCTACACCATCCAATGCATCAATCTCACGATCAAGTACTGGCATGAGTAAAGCATCCAATGCTTCATGGTTTGCGATCACTGTAGTGAGCAACTCATGATAATAGCCTAGATCCACTTTATGCATTGCATTTTCCGCACGAGTACGTGCTTCAATTTCATGCACTGGGTTGTGGCTCATTTGCCATTCATAAATCCCTTGTACAGCAAAGCGACGTGCTTTACGTTTTGCTGCATAAGTAGCTTGGAGTGTTTGCGACATGCTTTAAATTGCCTTTAACAGGTTAACCATTTCAATTGCAGTAAGGGCAGCTTCACCACCTTTATTACCCGCTTTTGTTCCAGAGCGTTCAATCGCCTGTTCAATACTATCCGTAGTCAATACACCATTAATTACAGGTAAACCAGTATCTAAACCAACTACACCTAAACCTTTGGCACATTCACCTGCAACGAAGTCGAAATGTGGTGTACTACCACGAATCACTGCGCCCAGTGCGATCACCGCATCAAAATTACCTGAAGCAGCGAGTTTTTTTGCTACAACAGGAAGTTCCCATGCGCCAGGTGCATGAACGACAGTGATATTATCGTCGCTTACACCATGACGATGCAATGTATCAATTGCACCTTCTAGTAAATGTTCAACAACAAAGCTGTTAAAACGACCAACTAAAATCGCGTAACGGTCTTCGCTCGCGAGATGTAATAAACCTTCAATTCGGCGAATCGCCATAGCAACCTCGATAATTTAACAGATAAGTCATTTTACAAATTTGTTTTATCATACTCTGCCTGATGAACTGGCAACATAGAAAAAAACATGTTAATTCAAAATAATTATGAATCAATCTCTTGTTCAGCAGTCATATACTCAACCACTTCTAGATTAAATCCAGATAAAGCATTGAAGTGTAAAGGCGAACTTAATAACTTCATTTTTTCCACGCCTAAATCACGTAGAATCTGAGCACCGACACCAATCGTCTGATATTGCTGAGAAAGTGCAGCATTTGATTTGGTCGGTTTGGGTTTGCCGAGTTCTTCTAAGGCTGGACCTAAATCAGATAAATGACGTTGTCCAATCCAGACCAATACACCACGATCACTATGGGCAATCGTTTTCAGTGCTTTGTCTAGATTCCACGCAGGCTCACCATCTTTTTTATTGAGTTTGAGCAAGTCACGTGCAGGATTAAAGCCATGTACACGTACAGTCGTTACACCTTGTTTAGGTTCGCCTTTGACCAAAGCCAAATGAATGTCAGGGTTACCGATTTCACGATAACGATAAAGGTCAAATGTCCCGTATTCGGTATCAATGCTTTGTTGATCCAAACGTTCTACTGTTTGTTCATTGGTCATACGATAATGGATCAGATCCGCAATGGTCCCAATTTTCAAACCATGTTTTTCAGCAAAAACTTCAAGATCTGGGCGACGCGCCATCGTACCGTCTTCATTGATGATTTCGCAGATCACAGAAGCAGGTTCTAAGCCAGCCAAACGTGATAGGTCACAACCTGCTTCGGTATGTCCTGCACGGTGAAGTACACCACCCGGTTGAGCCATCAATGGGAAAATATGACCCGGTTGTACAATATCAGAAGGTTTGGCATGGGCTGCAACAGCAGTTTGAATGGTATGTGCGCGCTCTGCCGCAGAGATACCTGTGGTAATCCCATTTGCCGCTTCAATTGAAAGTGTGAAGTTTGTACTGTGCTGCGCACCATTGTGATCAACCATCAACGGTAAGTCCAGCTGCTTACAGCGATCACGGCTGAGTGTTAAGCAGACTAGACCACGCGCATGCGTAATCATAAAGTTGATGTCTTCAGGGCGTACATGTGTTGCAGCTATGACTAAATCGCCTTCATTTTCGCGATCTTCATCATCCATCAGGATAACCATTTTCCCTGCACGGATATCTGCTACAAGCTCTTCAACGGTATTGAGCGGCATCAACCTTCACCTTTTTATTCTGTCGTATGACATTTTCATTGGATTCATTCGGCACATAGTCTAACGTGTTTTTACGTATTTTGCCTATGCTTATCATCTTCCTTTAAGCGACATAGTTATACACAAGCTTGTAGGGGTATGAAAAGAGAGAAAAAATTGATTTATACTGGTTTTGAGTAAAGATTAAGCTCTTATTTCGAAAAATTTAAGATTAACTTATATTAAAAATGGTCTATAAAAATAAAAAGCGCTCTATTTTTACATTAGAGCGCTTTGATTGTGTTTGAGATTAAAGGTCTGAAACAGATTCAGAGCTGGCAGCCTGCTTTTTACCTTTTAAAATCTCTGTACGGATATTTTGTGCGAGTTCAGCACAGTCATTATTCATGCCATTAATCATAAAGGCGTGACGTGTAAGTACATTGGTTGGGTTGGGTAAAGCAACCAATTGATAGCAATCACCAATATGTTTGAGCTGATCATTGTTTAAATACAATGCCATTTCTTTGGCAATTAGATGATTCACCAAACGTTCAGCAGCATGTTTAGCATCCAACTGCATTGCCTCTACTGAAGTGGTCACCGCACAACGGGTTTGTAAAACAAATCGCTTGTCTTCACGATAACGCTTATATAAAACCTCTGACAATAATTGGAACACTGAACCAATCATCAAAATAGACTGTGCAGCATTGGGTTTTTCAGTTTCTATACTGATTATTGCACCATGCTGATTAAATTCTTGCTGAACAGTAAAGTCTTTAGAATTAAGCTTGAAATGTTGGGCACAAAGTTCAATGCTTTTATTCAGGAAAATCTGACATAAATTAAAATAGGGAAGTGACACCGACTGGTTGACGGTATTCATCAATTGCTTTGGATCATAATATTGAATATTTAGCGCCAAAATATCTTGATCTTCATCGACAGCTGTCGTGGTCAAAACTTTAGGTTCAGGTTTAACTTTGTTTTGAGCCTGTTGCTGTGCTTGAGCAATTGCCAATGTACGATTGGCTTTTTCAGCTTCTAAGGCTTCTGTTAATTGTTGAAATTCGTGTTTTAAACGTGCTTCATTATTGATACGTGCGAGATATTCACTACGTGTTGGGCGTGCAATTGCGCGATAAGCCAACCAGAGGAAAGCATGGATCAAAAGCGAAACTAAGATCGCAAGCCATTGTGTACGTAAAATCTCACCAATACTCGGTTTGATTAATGTAATTTCAATCGTTCCGACTTTTTTCTCGTTCTGCAATGCATCACGAACAAATACTTCACCTTGGCGAGTTTTTGCCATACCACTTGTTGCAAGCACTTGTTTTTTTGCATCAAGTATTCGAATCGAAGCAACGCTTGGATTGGTCGCGTAACGATTTGCCAGCAGTGCCAATGAAACTGTATTTGCAGGTTCAAGCTCAGATAGGCTGTCTGTGATCAGTTGACTGGTCATCAGTTGCCCTTGACTGGCACGGTTTTCATTTAACTGATGTGTTGTTGCAACTACCAATAAAAAGGTATGAAATGCAAAACTTACAATAAGTAGGCTAGCAAATAGCCCTTGTCTTGGCGCATTCAACGTAAACTTCCAAAGCAAAAAATTTCGATTTCGATTATGATTCTTCCAATTGTTGTAGCTCAGACCCGAGTCAATTCATGCGAGAAATCATTCTTATTTCATTTTTAGGACCTGACCAACCCAATCAGTTTACTCGATTAATGCAAGTGTTGTCCGTACATTCTTTGCAAATATTAGATGTAGGGCAGGCAGTCATTCACAATCAATTGACTTTAGGTATTGTAGTGTCGTCAAACGACCAGACTGCAACAGCTTTAGCAATGAAAGACATCCTTATTTTAGCACATGAAATTGGTCTTACCGTTCGTTTTAAACCAATTTCAGGTACAGAATATGACCAATGGGTAAGCGAAGGTGGGCGTACCCGCTATATCGTGACGGCATTGGCACCAGAATTAACTGCTGTGCACTTACAAGCTGTAACAAATATTGTTTCTAGTCAGGGGTTTAATATTGAAACAGTGACTCGATTGTCTGGTCGTCCTGAGCGTGGTGGGCATCAAGATGCACTTAAACGTTCATGTGTTCAATTTGGTTTAAGCGGACAAATGCTAGATGCACAAGCGATGCGTGCTGCATGTTTACGCCTTTCAGCTGAATTAAACATTGATGTCGCAGTGCAGGAAGATAATGCCTACCGTCGCAATCGCCGTTTAGTTTGCTTTGATATGGACTCGACTTTAATCGAACAAGAAGTGATTGATGAGTTGGCTAAGGAAGCGGGCGTTGGTGATAAGGTTGCTGAAATCACCGAACTTGCCATGCAGGGTGAATTGGATTTTCAGCAAAGTTTCCGTGCACGTGTGGCTTTGTTGAAAGGCTTAGATGCTGATGTTTTGCCAAAAATTGCCGCACGTTTAACCATCACCGAAGGGGCAGAGCGTTTAATCTCGACCTTGAAGTCTTTAGGCTATAAAACTGCAATCCTATCTGGTGGTTTTCAATATTTCGCAGAGTATCTACAAGAAAAACTAGGCATTGATGAAGTGCATGCCAACATTCTTGATGTAGAAAATGGTCAAGTCACAGGTGAAGTGAAAGGTCATATTGTGGATGGTGCACGCAAAGCTTATTTATTGACTGAATTGGCTGGAAAAATGGGAATTTCACCAGAGCAGGCGATTGCTGTGGGTGATGGTGCAAATGACTTACCCATGCTTTCTATTGCTGGTTTAGGTGTGGCATTCCGTGCTAAACCTTTGGTTCGTCAAAATGCCAACCAAGCCATTTCAAGTGTGGGTTTAGATGGGGTACTTTACCTCTTGGGTGTACATGATAAAGATCTTACTCGGGCTTAAAAGGCTTTAGTTAGATTGAATAAACATCAAAAATAGCGACACAATGTCGCTATTTTTGTTTGAAAATGAATCACTTTGCTGTCATCAAATCTAAATAATCCGCTTCAATCAAAATATTCGTTTTAGAACTTAAAAATTTTTATTTTAAGCTTTAAAACAACATGTATTTTTTTGTAATGACACTGCATGATTGATGGCAATTAGATTTTGACAAAAACATGATTCTTAAAAAATGTAATGACAAATGCATGTTGCGACAAAGTGTGTCGTTTACCCGAAAAACAGCACTTTCCTTCTCTTAAAAACCATACATAATGCAATTCATAAGCTTCTATAAGATGGTTGAAGAAAAATTATAAAGCTTGAACTTGTTGTGAAACACCACTTAGACGGTTTATGAGAGACATCATTTTGACGGAGGTTGTTATGGTATCAGCGACATTTGCAACATTAATTGGATTTGCTCTAATTGCTGCAGCGTTGGCTACTGTTTTCTTTTCCCCTTATCGTCATTGGTTAGGGTTTATGTTTGCGGGTATGCTCTTCTGGGGCACACTAGAAGCAATGCGTTACAGCGTACAGAATATTTTCGATCTTTCGGTGGCATATAGCTACTTAACCGCAATAATGCTTGCGATGTCTGCATTGATTGCGTTGTTATTACGTGAAGACAGTCGTGCCCAAAAAGCATTGGCAAATCGTCAATATATTGAACATACCCCAGTCTATGAAGATGAATAAGTATTGAGTGAATAAAATGACAATATGCTAAAGAAGATAACAATAGTGACTTTAATTACACGAAAAAAATCAATTTAGACATTTTAAGGTATATCAAAATGGTATACCTTTTTTTAGCTTATACTTTGTTCTCAAAGCCGTGTCTAAGAAATGACAAGTTATGCTAGGATGAGCAAATTCGGATCTAATTTAAAAACAACAGGCTTTAATGTCATGAAACTTTCTGCAATTCCAGTTGTGAAGTTACCAATCGTTGATGCAAGTACAGATCCATTGGATTTACTTGTATTGGGTTTAGCACTTCGTATGAAACAATTGGCGCGTACTAGCCCAAAATTTATTGAATTGACACATGATCGTCAGTTTCGTATCCAGATTGGTACAGACTTAGGCGTGGCTCGCCAAATTATTGTCAATAACGGTCAAATTGATACAGTTTCAGGTGCTGAACAAAAAGCTGATTTCGTTTTACAGTTTGCTGACAGTGATCAAGGTGTCAAAACTTTGGTCAAGGGTGATCCAACTGCATTTATGACTGGTATGCAAAACGGCACAATTAAAATGGAAGGTGACTTTAGTTTGTTGGTGTGGTTTAACCAAGTTGCTAAGTTAATTCCACCTAAAGTGCCAAGACCTGTTAAAGAAAAAATCAAATTGGCACGTCAGTTCTTAAAAGAAAAGACAGGTCGATAATTGATTTTAAAATAAAAAAGCCCATTTGGGCTTTTTTATGCAGCAGTGAATCGGCTTTGTATCTACGAACTTATTCAACCTCTAAGTTGAAAGTTACAGGTCCATCATTGACCAGATGAACTTTCATATCTGCTGCAAAAATACCTGTCTGTACATTGCCAAATTGTGATTGAGCATATGCAACCAGTTGTTCATACAGTGCTTTGGCTTCAGTGGGTGGCATCGCTGGTCCAAAGTCTGGACGTAAGCCTTTTTGAGTTTGCGCCATTAAAGTAAACTGCGATACCAATAGTACTCCACCCTCGGCTTGGCTGACGTTCCAGCCCATTTTTCCTTGCTCATCATCAAAAAAACGATACTTTAAAATCTTATCAATCAGTTTTTGACCTTTTTCAAAGTTGTCCTCTTTGCCTAGACCTAAAAAAACCAAAATTCCTTTTTGAATTTCACCTGTTATTTCACCATCGACCACGACTTTGGCTTCTAACACTCGTTGTAATAATGCACGCATAAGAACAATAAGACTAAAATATGATAGGGTTATTCTAACAGCTAATATCGTCTGATATTGCCTAAAAACGCAGGACGTTAAAGTATTATAAGTATTTGAATAAAAATAGAATTTGTTTAATTTTTGCACATTTTATGCTACGGAAATAATGTCGTCAGGACTATTTTTAGCAAGATTCGTGTCGAAATATAGCAATTCATCGCTAAATGATTACGTTATGCAGTTAAAAAATATGCTTTAATAAAAAAAGCATAGCGAAATTACAAACAGATATGGCGCCAATCATTCAATCTTTGCTGGATACAGATTTATATAAATTTACCATGTTGCAAGTGGTACTGCATAAATTCCCTCAAACTCATAGTGTCTACCATTTTCGTTGCCGTAATCTGGATGATACAGTTTATCCTTTGACAGATATTTTGGATGATTTGAATGAGCAATTAGATCATCTTTGCTTACTTAAATTTAAAGAAGATGAATTGCAATATCTACGCAGTATGCGTTTTATCAAAAGTGATTTTGTCGATTATTTAGAATTATTCCAACTTAAACGCCGCTTTATTAAAGCGGGTATAGATGAAGAAGGTCGTTTGGATATTTGGGTTGAAGGCCCTATGGTTCAGGCGATGATGTTTGAAATTTTTGTTCTCGCCATCGTCAATGAACTTTATTTTAAGCGCATTCGGACAGATCAAGTCTATATTGAAGGTGAGCGACGTTTACAAGCGAAAGTTGAACTGTTAAAGAAATTCGAACAGCAGCAACAGACAGATCGACCACCATTCTTGGTATCTGATTTCGGTACTCGCCGTCGTTATAGTTTGGACTGGCAGCGACATGTTATTCAAACTTTCCATGCAGCGGTACCCAATGTGTTCAGAGGAACCAGTAATGTATTATTGGCCAAAGAATTAAATATTTATCCAATTGGAACAATGGCGCATGAATTTTTGCAAGCTTTCCAAGCTTTGGATGTCCGTTTAAGAGATTTTCAAAAAGCTGCTTTGGAAACTTGGGTACAAGAGTATCGTGGAGATTTAGGTATAGCCTTGACCGATGTTGTCGGTATGGACGCATTCCTGCGAGATTTCGATCTGTATTTTGCCAAACTATTTGACGGTTTGCGCCATGACAGTGGTGACCCTTTTGAGTGGGGCGATAAGGCTTATGATCATTATCGTAAATTAAAAATTGATACCAAAGCGAAGATGTTGACCTTTAGTGATGGTTTAGATATCGAAAGAGCTTGGGCATTGTATCAATACTTCAAAGACCGTTTCCAAGTCAGTTTTGGTATAGGAACCAATTTGACCAATGATATGGGGCAAACCCCATTGAACATTGTTTTAAAATTAGTGGAATGTAATGGTCAGTCTGTTGCAAAAATTTCTGATAGCCCAGGAAAAACCATGACAGATAATGATACATTCTTGGCGTATTTACGACAGGTCTTTGAAATACCAGAAGTTGTCGAAGCATAGAAAATTCTTATCTGATTTTTTGCTAAAAGAATGTGAAAAATCAGCTTATTGGGAAAAAACACTGTGCTAAGATCATGCATATTCAAGGTCTTAAAATAGAAAAACTTATGACTACACCTGCCTTTAATTTTGAATTACTCATCGAAGCAGAACAACTCGTGCCTTTCTTAGGGCACGATAAGATTCGTATCGTCGATTTGAGTCGTAGTTCTGTCTATGAACAATTGCATATTCCTCATGCTTTACACGTTAAACCACAATTGTTGGTGAGACAGGAAGAACAAGCTTCAGGGCTCTTACCTGATGAAGATGGTTTAAAGGCACTGATCGAATATTTAAACATTTCGCCTGAACATCATGTTGTTGTGTATGACGATGAAGGCGGCGCTTGGGCTGGCCGTTTGATTTGGAATTTGCATTGCCTTGGCTTTTACAATACCAGTTTATTAAATGGCGGTATTCATGCATGGTTGGCAGAAGGCTTTCCGACCTCATCTGAACTTGAAGTCTTTGAACCTGTTGAAACACTTGTAGCTGTGAATTTACAGCATCTTGATCAGCATCGAGTGGAATATCAGAAATTGTTGGAGCAGGTTCAACAACAGAGTATTCAAGTCTGGGATTGTCGGACGTCTGAAGAATATACAGGACAACGCTTAGCAGCTAGACGCGGTGGTCACATTCCAAATGCACAACATTTTGAGTGGAGTACTGCAATTAATCGTCAAAATCATTTAAAATTGCATCCTCTAGAGCGCACGCAACAACGTTTAGAACAATTAGGCTTTCAATTTGATCAACCTGTGGTGGTGTACTGTCAGTCGCATCATCGTTCAGGCTTGGCTTACATTTTAGGTCGGTTACTGGATTGGAATATCCAAGCCTATGATGGTGCGTGGAGTGAGTGGGGCAATCGCCTCGATAGTCCAATTATTACTGGAGAATCACCTGCGTGAGTCTTACATCAAACTTAAAAAAACAAATTTTTATTCAAGCTCAAAAGGTTGTTCCACAGCAACAACTCAGCCGTGTCGTAGGCAAAGTTGCAGCCAGTGAAAATCCAATTGTTAAAAACTTAGCGATTCAAGCATTTAAAGCTCAGTACGGGATTGATCTCTCGATCGCTGAACAAACGGATGCATTGAAATATAAGTCGTTTAATGAATTTTTTACGCGTGCTTTAAAACAGGGTGTGCGTGAAATTAATACAGATCCGAGTAGTATTGTTTCTCCTGCTGATGGTGCAATTTCACAGCTAGGTAAAATTAAAGATGGAGATATCTTTCAAGCCAAAGGTCAGAGTTTTACTGTAGACCAATTGATTGGTGACCCAAAGTTGGCTGCCCCTTTTGTGCAAGGTGCGTTTGCCACAGTGTACTTATCACCACGTGATTATCACCGTGTGCATATGCCATTTGCAGGAACACTGACAGAAACTTTATATATTCCAGGTGAATTATTTTCAGTCAATCAAACCACTGCTGAAAATATTCCGGGCTTATTCGCACGTAACGAACGTATGGTATGTTTGTTTGATACTGAACTCGGTCGTATGGCTGTTGTTTTGGTGGGTGCGATGATTGTGGCAGGTATTGAAACTGTGGCAACGGGTAAAGTAAAGCCTACTGGGCGCTTAGAATTGAATCATCATGAATTGGTTTTAGAAAAAGGTGCTGAACTTGGACGTTTCTATTTAGGTTCAACCGCAATTGTATTGTTTGAGCAAGATAAAATGAATTGGGATGAACAATTTAAAGCCAATTCCGTTGTGGTAATGGGCGAGGCTTTAGGGCATAAAATATAATAGATTTCAGATCATTGTTAAATTTTTATTTAACTGATAGGGCTAACTCTGTATCTCGTTGAGTGTCAGAGTAAAGCCCAGAAAGCCAAATGAGATGCGGCATAAGGTGGTTATAAGCGGTTCTTTTCAGACCGAAAAGAAACAACTTTCCATTCAGTGACTCGTCCATCTTTTCCAAATTTAATCCTCCATTCCTTCCACCAAATATTGGAATAGGTACACATATATTGAATTACGACACCTGGATTCATCTCTTGCCCACATTGTTCAGTTGTTGTACCCATATCGGAACGTATCCAATAAAAAAATAATTGCCCTCCATCCTTGTCGATGCCAGTGCTATAAGGTTTTCCCCATACTGGTCCGTATTTTCCTTCACGATTGGTATTCATCATCTCATTTGCAGTTTTACCTGTTAGATCGTTATAAGAGAGTTTTGCCATGGTCGTAGCACACCCACTCAGTAATAGTGCTAAAACAGCTGTAATAGGAAATTTATATTTATTCATTGTAATATCCATTTTTGATGTGTTGATATTTATCATTAGATTTTTATAAAAATAGCCGATGATAAAATAATATTTAAAACCTGATATTTTTCTCAATATATTTTAATAATGTGATTTATTCAACATTAATGAGAGTGATTTATTTTTTATAATGAAAGTAATGTATTGAACTTAAGTCCGAATTTTATCGTCAGGATATATAAAACATGTTTAAGTATGAATTTTCGTTATGACAGAAATCCTCTTTAAGAACAATGATTTTAAAATTTGGATATCTATTTTTAGTGTTAATTTAAAATTTTTTTCATCAAAACATACTGAATAGAGATTAATAATCAAGCATAGTGAGTTATTTGGTGGTTTTATTCGGTATCAGAGCGATTTGATAAAAATGTGTAGCTAAATCTAAAATAGATTCTAGACCAATCTCAAGGCATTGAAATAAGACAGTTTTAAAGCCTCTGCATCTGCTAAAGCATTGTGTGGGTTTTGAGACGGGACATGTGTTTCGATCGGATCTTGCATCCACAGTTGCATTGAAAGTGGTGGTGTTCGTATGCATTTTCCTGCTGAAAGCACTAAAGTTCGCATAAATAAAGCAAAATCTTCTGGCCAATCTGCAATGATTTCAATCTGTTCATATTGAAATAGAAAAATCTGCAAACGACTTTGAAATTGTTTTAGTTGAATCGGTGGCTGATTTAAGCGTGGAATGACATGATCTTTTACCCAATCTACTGGATTTGGGCATTCTAAGACTTCATAAAAAGATTGGTGATGTTCATCGACCAATGCCAATGAGATCAGTTCACCACCAAAACCATTAAATTCACAATCTAAAAATAATTTCATTTGAATTAATCAAAAAATCAACCAGCAAAATCAAGACGCTCTTTCGGAAATACTACTCTAAAAACTGAACCTTGATTTTCTTTAGAATCAATTTCAAGATAAGCATGATGTTGCATTAAAACATGCTTTACGATCGCTAAGCCTAAACCTGTTCCACCTGTTTGTCGACTTCTTGCACTATCTACACGATAAAAACGTTCAGTTAAGCGTGGGATATGCTTGGGGTCAATCCCGATCCCTGTGTCTTCAACTGTAAAATAACCATGTTCACTGTCATCATGCCAACCAATGGTCACAGTACCGCCTTTAGGCGTGTATTTGATTGCATTGGTGATTAGATTACTAAAAGCACTGGCAAGTTCTGCATCGGAACCAATCAGATCACAATGGCTGTCAATATCCAGATTTAAAGTATGTCCATAATCTACGTTGTAGGCTTGTGCATCATCAAAAAGCTGATTCATCAAATTAGGCATATCAATAATTTGATTTTTAGCGACTTGTTTATTGCCTTCCAGCCGAGAAAGCAACAATAGGTCATTCACCAAAGCATTCATACGTCGTGTTTGCGACTGCATTTGTTCAAAGGCACGTTTCCAACGTGGATTTAAGTCTTCTTGGTCAGTGAAGGTTTCAATATAACCACTGAGTACAGTCAATGGTGTACGAAGTTCATGTGAGATGTTATCGACAAAGTCTTTACGCATTTGTTCAAGATTATGAACACGAGTTACATCATAAGCGACCAACAAACGGCTCTCACTGCCAAAACGGGTAAGTTTGATCTGCACATAATGTTCTTCATAGACTGAAGATTTTATTTTAATACCATCAGGAGACTGGTCGATATTATTAAAGTATTCAATAAAACTCGGCTGACGGATAATGGTCAAAATATTACGACCACGATCTAAAGGTTGAATGCCTAAGAGTTTTTCCGCAGCGGGGTTCCACCATTCAATTTGATGAAGCTCATCAGTCAGTACAACGGCTTCGGCCAAAGCCACCAATGACGACTGTGCACGGTCAATCAAGCCGACCATCTCCGCTTGAACAACACGCTCTTGGCGTTGTGCTCGATAGACATTAAATAGAAGCGCTCCCCAAATACCTTCGAGATTAGGTGGAGAATCATAGGGACGATTGGAAATCCATTCGTTAACCAGATATAAAGAGCGCAATTGAAATGCAAAAAAGGCGACAAAACCAATGCAAATACAAATCCAAAAATAACCTATCCCTAAACCAATAAATCCGCCAATGATCAATAAAAAAGCCAATAGGCGTAAATCTTGTTTTGCAAATTCCCATAAACTGCTGTAACGAAACTTTTTATGTTCACGAGCAAGATCTGGGACGGGGTAGGGTTCATACATAGAAATTTATTTACCTTGAGTATGCTTAACCTATGGCAACATCTGCACGGGTAGAGAAACGATATCCTGTTCCACGCACGGTCTGTACATAGCGATCTGCGCCATAAGGTTCAAGCACTTTGCGTAAGCGACGAATATGTACATCTATGGTACGGTCTTCAATATAGACATTTTCACCCCAAACTTGGTCAAGCAGTTGGGCACGTGTGTAAGCACGTTCAGGATGGGTCATAAAGAATGCCAGTAAACGGTATTCTGTTGGACCCATGTCTAAAATACTTTCACCAAAACTCACGCGTTGGCTGACAGGGTCAAGCACTAAGCCGTTCGCATCAATGGTTTTTTCGCCACTTAATGCATTGGCACGACGAAGTACAGCTTTAATACGAGAAACTAACTCCCGTGTTGAAAATGGTTTGGTCATGTAGTCATCTGCACCTGCATCAAGACCTTGAACTTTATGGTCTTCTTCGCCACGTGCAGTTAACATAATCACTGGAATTTCTGCTAGATTTTCATCTCGTTTTAAGCGGCGACACAAATCTACGCCACTCACACCACCGGGCATCATCCAATCAAGTAAGATTAATGATGGTCGTTGGTCTACGATCATTTGATGTGCTTGTTTTGCATCTTCAGCTTGCAAGCATTGAAAACCTGCCATATCCAATGAGGTATGGATCATTTCTCGAATCGGAAGTTCGTCATCGACGATTAATATATAGTCATCTTTCACAACGCAATATCCTATGTATGAACGGTGTACCGTCTTTTATTTATGACAGGCTTATTACAAAGATTAATTATGACAGTATCATTGCAAAAACAAGATGTAGACGAATTTTTGCAAAAAAATGTGACAAAAAATGGGCGATGTGATGAAAATTAGATGACATTTTTAAAAAATCTATTCATCTTACCCAATTAAATACGATCAAATTAAAGCACAAAAATTAAAATATGACAGTTTGATGACTGTGATTCAATGTCGAGCATCACTAAAAATAAGCCTATGCTTGCGGTGAAAAGGTATCAATTAATGATACAAAAACCACTTCACAAGCTGAAACAATTTCTTCAAGGGATTGTTTAAAACCACCCATCACCCAACGCACAGCAATTTGTGTAACATAACCATTTAGACCAGTCGCAACCAGTGAAATCTCTTGTTCACTTCGTTCAATATGCGGCATCATCAGCATCACAAAAGAGTGAATTAAACGGTCAAAACGGCTCATTGTCTCGTGAATTGTTGCATGATTATGCAACTCTTGAACCAACATGGCATCAATATAGATAATACGAGCAACACGTGGATCATTTTTTAACATGGTAAAAATCGCCGTCAAACCCCCTTTAATCATGTTCTTAGGCGCTGGTGCACCTTGCATGACACCTTGCATGACGGTTTGCTGTAACTGTTCAATCAATTGTAAAAAAATAACTTGAAACAGCTCTTCACTCTTTTTAAATGATTCATAAAAATAACGTTCAGTCAGTTTTGCTTCATTGCAAATGTCTTTGACTGTGACAGAAAAGAAACCATGCGTGCCATACGCCTCAATCCCTGCTTCAATCAATTTTTCGCGACGAGCAAGCTTTCTCTCAGACAAGGACATGCCCTTGAATTGGCGTTCTTTTATGGTTTTATTTATGGTCTTCTTTTCAGTTAAGCAAGATTCAGTCATTGTAAAAAGTTACTCGTGTCATGTTCGATTGTCACAAAGAAGCGGTTATTTTAGCAATAAAAGTCATTGAAACCTATTTAAGAATTTTTGTATAAAAAACTACTGCTCATTCACAATATAATTTTGACAATAGTTATTGTCAAAATTATATTAAATAGATGAGCTGCACATCATCAGTATTATTGTGTGTGGATTTTCAAAAAGGATAGACAATGAAAAATTTTAAAAACAAAGTCGCTGCAATTACAGGTGCTGGCTCTGGTATGGGACAACAGCTCGCTATTTTATTGGCGAAAGCAGGCTGTCATTTATCGATTAGTGATGTAAACGAAAAAGGTTTGGCTGAAACAATCGAATTGGTGAAAGCTTATAATGTTCGTGTCACCTCTAAAAAAGTCAACGTGGCAAATGTAGAGGAAATGCGTACATGGGCAGCTGAAACTGTACAAAATCATGGTTCTGTGAACATGATTTTCAATAATGCTGGAGTTGCTTTGGGTTCAACTGTAGAAGGTGCGACCTATGAAGAACTCGAATGGATTATGAATATTAACTTCTGGGGTGTGGTATACGGAACCAAAGAATTTTTACCGTATATCAAGAAAACAGGTGATGGTCATATTATCAACATTTCGAGCTTATTTGGTTTAACGGCTCAGCCGACGCAATCTGCTTATAATGCATCGAAATTTGCAGTACGTGGTTTTACTGAATCTTTACGTCAAGAATTAGATATCGAAAACTGTGGTGTATCTGCATTATGTGTACATCCGGGTGGTATTCGTACCAACATTGCCAATGATGCACGTATGAATGACAGTTTACGTTCTTTGGGCATGAATCCTGATAAGTCAGCAAAAGCATTTAATAAATTATTGCGTATGCCTCCAGAAGATGCGGCTCAACAAATGCTTGATGCAGTTCTAAAAGACAAACGTCGTTTATTGATTGGTAATGATGCTAAAACTTTAGATTTGATCCAACGGATTTTACCAACGGGCTATCAAAAATTGACAGGTTTTGCGACCAAATTCAGCAAAAAACTAGAACCAAAATAAGCATTTCTATGAAAAGCCGCCAATTCTGGCGGTTTTTTATTCGCTAAAAATATCTCTTAAACCATGGTGTTGAGAATAAAAGCATCATACTTGACTTGTATCAATCCTCTACGGATTGGGATGAATAAAATTATTTGTTAGAATAACTCCGAAAATATTAAATTTTTTATTTTTATTATAGGGCGTGTTGACACTTTTAGATTAAAAAATAGCGAAATAGTAAAATTAAATCGCCAAACCCAATTCTACTATTCGCTATGCCTCGTACCATGTTAACAGATCAACACTGGCAAAAGTTGAAAGCTATT
>WNDP01000006.1 GCA_009912575.1 Acinetobacter bereziniae | reverse complement strand
TTTGTCTTCTGCAAATGGTTGAATAATCTGGAGCTGTCCAATTTAGACCACACAGTCTAATAAGGCTTTGAACAAAACCAGTGACCATCCGTAAGGAAAGACGAAATAAGGATTTGATCATTAAACAGCATTGAATGGCTGTGTCGGAATAAGTTTGATTTCGACCATGTTTGCCTTTGGGGGGAGCGTACCATTGGGTTTTTGGATCAAACCAAATTGTTAAATTACCACGATTGATCAAAGCACGATTGTAGGATGACCAATTTGTTGTACGATAAATTTTAGGTGTAGGCTTATTCATCTGAGAATTATATTGCTGAGTAAGCCTTAAGAGGTAGGTTTATGCAACAAAGCCTCTAATAATTAAGCTTTATTTTAAATATTTATGTGAATAAATATGCTTTTTTATGTATAAAAGTCGAAGTAATTTGTTCATTTATCAAACAAACAATCATTTTTATCTGTCTCTTTTTAATTTAGCTCAAGCAACCAATAACAGTGAACAATCGCAAGATTTTTCTTAAACTCTACACTAACCTGACTTTTTTTATGATTTTGTTTAAATTTGAGTGTTTTAAATTTCTTTTTAGCCGATTCTAAACTGAGATCAAAATATAAATATTCATTAAATTGTTGTGCTAGCCGTCCAAAACCAAATTCCATTTCACGTATTGGAATGCCTGCATAACTGACATTTTTTTAATTTATAAGTCGCTGAGTCATATACATTTTTATCAACATAATTTGATTTTGTTGTATAACTTACTAAGGGTTCAATCAATTCAGTTTTATCATCATGAAAATCATATTGTTGTCGGATTGCACAATTTTTCTCAAAGCGATCTTTCAACATTGGACGTAGTTCTAAAGGCTTTGCATAAATCACCTCAGTTAACAGCAATATCATGCTGAGTAATATCAGCTTTTTCATATTATCTTCCTTTAATGCAAATTACTGGTTATAAAATCGCTTTTATTCAGCTGTATTTTTATCTGACCAAGCGCAAATCGCGATTGCCTTATTTTTGCCTTTTCCAACCATTATAAAATTTGCAGCTTTAGCATTTTGCTGTTTATTCTTTTTAATTTCATTAAATTGTTGCTGTGATGAAGCAGTTGGGAGATCGAAATGTAAATACTCCATTAAATTCAATCCCCGCCCCCATACAAACTCAATTTTGTGACAATCAGTCCCCGATATGTCGTATTTTTTAAAGTTAAGACTCTACTCACATAGGCGTTTTGTTCATCAACTTCATCTTTAGCCACCTGATTCATTAATATTGGCAGAATTTCATCATCGCGAACATAATAATCAAATTGTTGGCGAACCTCACAGTTTTGTTCAAAACGATCTTGTAATATTGGGGTTAAATCAAGACTTGTTTGCGGTGTAGCATGGATTATTGTTGATAAGTTCAGCAAAACCAAAGCGAAAATTGGTAAATTTTTATTCATTTTTAATATGCTCTAAATTTCGGTTAAAATCATTCATTAGATTTAAACCAAGATAAATTTAGAATATAAAAAAAGG
Organism: Acinetobacter bereziniae; assembly: GCA_009912575.1. Classification (GTDB taxonomy): domain Bacteria; phylum Pseudomonadota; class Gammaproteobacteria; order Pseudomonadales; family Moraxellaceae; genus Acinetobacter; species Acinetobacter bereziniae_A. The sequence continues at coordinate 61,222 of WNDP01000006.1, read as the reverse complement.
AGCTTCAGTTGAAGCTCCTTCTTACTGAATATTACAAATTATGCATTTGTTTCAGCAGGTGCTTTTGGGTAGCTTACACCACACATTTGCTCAGCAATACGTAATACTTGGCAGCTATAACCCACTTCGTTATCGTACCAAACATATGCTGTTAAACGGTTGCCTGAGGTAATCGTCGCTTGTGCATCAAATACCCCAGCGGTACGAGAACCAATAAAGTCAGAAGATACAACTTCAGTCGAATTTGTATAACCGATTTGACCTTGAAGGCTTGAATTGATCGAAATTTGACGAATATATTCGTTTACTTCTTCACGATCTACTTCTTTCTCAAGTGTTAAGTTAAGAATAGCCAAAGAAACGTTTGGTGTAGGTACACGTACTGAATTACCTGTTAATTTACCTTGTAACTGAGGTAATGCTTTTGCAACAGCTTTTGCAGCACCAGTTTCAGTAATGACCATATTCAATGTTGCAGCACGACCACGACGGTCTGCCTTGTGATAGTTGTCAATCAAGTTCTGATCATTAGTAAATGAATGAACTGTTTCGACATGACCATTGATTACTTTGTATTTGTCTTCTAATACTTTCAAGACAGGTGTAATTGCGTTGGTGGTACAGCTTGCTGCTGAAATGATTTTATCTGAATCGATAATGTCATTTTGGTTCACACCAAATACAACGTTTTTCATATCACCTTTACCCGGTGCAGTAAGTACAACACGACCTACGCCTGGGCATTTAAGATGTTGCGATAAACCATCGATATCACGCCATTTACCTGTGTTATCAATCACAAGTGCATTGTCGATACCATAAGCAGTGTAATCTACTTCAGCAGGGCTAGAAGCATAAATCACTTTAATGAAGTTACCATTAGCAATGATTGCTTCATTTTCTTCATCTACAGAAATCGTTCCTGCAAATGGACCATGAATTGAGTCACGACGTAACAATGAAGCACGTTTTTCTAAATCACCATCAGATGATTTACGCACAACAATTGCTTTGAGGCTTAAGCCACGGCCAAGACCTGATTGGCTAATGATCAAACGCGCTAAAATACGGCCAATACGACCAAAACCATAAAGAACAACATCTTTTGGTTCAACTTGCGCAGGACGACCTTCTAAAGATTGAACAGCTTGAGCAACAAATGCATCAACATCGCCGCCCTTTTCTTTGTATTCAACAGCAAGTTTACCCAAATCAACTTCAGCTGAACCGATATTGTCCAATTTCACTAAAGCTTCTAAAATAGGGAAAGTATGTACAACAGAAAGCTCAACATCCATCATACGTGTACGACGGTGAGCTTTAAGAATTTGAATTACTGAACGGTTCACTAAAGAACGACCGTAAACAGAAGTCACAATATTTTTTTCACGGTATAATTGACCGATTAATGCAATCATACGTTCCGCGATTTCTTCACGGTTTTTCCAGCGACCTTGGTGCTCTGCATATAGGGCGATGATAGTGTCTTTGCTCACAGATACGTCCTCTATTTATGTATATCTAGACATGTTTATGTATATCTAGACATGGATTTTTAAACCCCATAATTGTAATGGAATTCTCATTTAGTTGAAATCAAATCATGGTACATTTTTATAGTATTTTGTCATGTTAGATATTTCTATAAAAATTAAATATTGATATCTAATATGAATTTTTTTCTTTATTAATTTACAGTTCTATTTCACTCTGTTCTGAGCACGCATTTACTCAGCGTAAAAAACATGCAGGCTTGTGACAATCTCAAAAAAATATTTAACTTTCTGCTATATTTGATACAGTTTTTAGTCGATATAAATAGAGGCATGAAATGCTTCAAAATTAAAATCCGCTAAATTTTCAGGAATCTTCATTAAGAAAGGAAAACGAATAATGCCATTATCACCTGAAGGAAACGCATAATGGCGCTCTAACTCACTTAATGATGTCAAACTTTCAAACTCAATAAATACACTGTACTTTGACAAACCTTTGGGAACATTCAGCAATTCTAAATAAGTTTGCTTTTTAATGAGTAATGCTGCGTGTTTTGCTTGACTCATATCTTTTTCAACTTTCCCACCTTTCACAATCTTCTTAAACAATGAACCTTGCACTTCATTTTGTTCAAGTTTTAACTGTTGGATATAGGACTGTAATTCATTATAGTCTTTGGCTTGATTCAACATAATTTCTTGTAGTTTTTTTATCGGTTGTTGCGAACGTTCATGCATGACTTGCCACTCCTGTTTACTCATAGGAATGAAAATTTCGTCCTTACGTTTTTCCAATAATTTTAAATATGCCAATAAACGATACTCAAACAACTGTACATGTGCATTGAAAAACAATGCAGGTTGTTCTTTAAAATCACGATAATGCGATAAAATTTCAGAGAAAATACGATGAATACTCATAAACAAATATTCAAACTCTTCAAGATGCGATAAATCATTCTTCACTGCATTTCTTAACGGCATCAACACATTCGCAATCAACATTTGTTCAATGGTTTTAATATGATTTTGTGCCACGAGATCACTGTTTTTACCGACCATTCCCAGCGGCTGCATTAAAAATGGCAATAATTTATTTTCAGTAAAACTCTCAAACTCTTGTACAATTTCAATTACATCTCGATGAACCTGATGCTGAATCGTCACCATTTTATGTATCAATTCATCTGTTTCTTCACGATATGAATTTTCACTTATTCTTTTAAGATCGAGTACCAAACCTGTCACATAGACTTGATTGTTGTATTCAATACGTTCCTCAAACAAAAATCGACGAATCGAATAAGGATTTTGTTCAAATTGCTGAATTGGAGCAATTAAATAGATAAATTCTGAAGTTTGTACAATATCGAATTTACGAACTTTCTGTTCACTTAAAATAAAATACTTAAAAAAAGGATGAGCACGTAATTCTGAAGATTTTGCCAACAAAGGCTTAAACCAATATCCCAATAACTGTTGTTTAATAAAAACTTCTATGATGAAGCATTTGATTTGATCTGCTGTCAAATTACGAATATTAGGTGGTACTTGAATATCCAGTGTTCGAATTAATTCTGCTACATCCTGTAGAAAAACACGGCGAATTAAAAGTTTTTCTCGTTGAAAACTCAAACGCTCCGCTACTGGAATTAAATCAATTTGCTGCAACGTATTTTCGATATAGTCAGCAATTTGCACACAGTCATTGATCTTTTTTAACCAAATTAATGAGTTGCTCAATTTATTTGCAATTGATCGCATGCGCTCATTGTCGAGCCGATGCCTTAAAAGCTCTAAAGAATTGGTAATTTTAAACTCGAATGTATTTTCGACCCGATTCCATTGAATTTCTTTTGGTTTTAATATCTGACGATCAATTTCTTCTCGAACTTCTATGTTTGCATCATCAAAAATATCATACAAAACTTTTTCCCAGTTTAAATCTGTACTGGGTTCCAATTGCAACAAAGTTGCCCGTATTTGATACGGAATCATTGTTATGTTCATAGTCAATCAGATTTCTTTTCTTTTTAAATACATTAAAAGCTTAAATATTGAGATATATTTAACATTTATTTTAATTTAAGTTCAAGGATTATCATTTTTTATTTAAAATTTCATTGCTAATTGACTCTTTTGTCAAATTTTTCGATATTCAATGCTAAGTTCTTTCTCTTATTCCTTTGCTGATAAATATGCCACCCACCTTCTAGCACTAAAACACCAACAGCACACCAAATTGGGATATAGGTCAACCACTCTTCAGCTGAAATTTTCTCTCCCAATGCCAACGAAGCCAATGCCAATAAAACAGGTTCTAAATAACTCAATAACCCAAATAGAACCAAAGGCAAATAACGACTCGCTAAAATATAACTCCCTAAACCAATTGCACTTAACAGGCCTAATCCAGCAACAATGAGAAGAAATATGGGTGAATTGACAAGTTGGTCAAAAGTATTGCCGCCCATTTGAATAAAATAAATTGCGACAGGTAGACAAATCAGAATATCCCACCAAAAACCACCCAGATTATCGGTTTTAATGACTTTTCGAATCAAGAAATACAGTGAATAACCCAAGGCGACACTGATAGTTTCCCATGCAATCGTTCCCAAACGCCATAACTCATGACCAACGCCTAAGATCGCAAAAGCCACGGCGAGAATTTGAAATTTGGAAAGCTTTTCTTTATAAAAAACACTTCCTGCCAAGACTAAAACCAAAGGAAGAAGAAAATAACCAAGTGAAACCTGCAATCCACGTCCATTCATTGGTCCCCAAAGAAAAAGCCATAACTGAAAGCATGTCAGTGCCGAAGTGATGAATAACAGGACCAATAGTGTAGGTTGTTGAACAAGACGCTGATATATGTTTTTCACATGGATAAAATCACCACTAAACCACATAAACAAAGTCAAAAAAGGCAAAGTCGCCACGATCCGCCAACCAAAGGTTTGTTGACTATTCAAATCGCCTAGGAGTTGAGTATAAAAATACAAGACCCCAAATGTGACGGATGCCAGTACAGACAAAATTACGCCCTTAAACATCAGTCGCCTCGTGGTGATTTTCAAACAAATAATTGAATAATAGACTTCGTAGATGAGTCAAAAATGAGTATTCAATATTTGACTGGTTTTAATTGATGAAAAATAGATGGCTTTCTATCGTAAAGCATCGCCTAGACAAATCTCTTTAGACATTAAACTCAAAGCATCATGGCATGACAAACTTGATCTGCATACGGTTATTTCTATGCAATTATTAGCGTTTCATGGTAAGTGAAACTTATTCACATAAAAAAATCATCCTACAGCTTACTTTGATACATCTATTATTATAAACAGCTTCAACCAAAATAATGTGAATATTCCAATATTTATTTAATAAGATATGAGTCCTATCAACAATTCTAAATCATCCTTGATACTTTTTTAACTATTTTACTTTTCTAGCTGTCTTGGTTTCTGATGGCATAGCCTGACTATGGTTGGACAGTTTGCTTGGTTCGAATAATATCTTTTAAATTAAATCCAACTGTTTGCGCATATCGAAGAAACTCAGTGACTTTGGCTTCATCTGGATGAGCATCTCTAGACAACAACCACAAATATTTTCGTTTCGGTTCACCCACCAAAGCCATTTTATATTCTGGATCTATTTTTAGAACCCAATAATCTCCTCGCCCAACTGGCATCCAACGAATGGCTTCAGGAATAAAACTGACTTTTAATTTGGAATTGAATGGTTCATTACTGATAAATGCTTCACCAAGCGCACGTAACTCTTCCCCATTTTGATCAATACAACGATTATCGACTGCAACATTGCCATATTCATTGATGGTATAATGTGCCGTGACATCCGACTTACATGCTTTTTGAAAATACATCGGTTTACGTGCAATTTCATACCACAGCCCAAGGTATTGGCTTAACTCCAATTTTGGAACAGCTGCTAGCGTCGAATTATCCGCATAAACTTTAGGGTAAATAAAAGTGACTGAAATAATCCCAAATCCGATGATGATTTTTTTTAAGTCATCAATATTGGGTAATATTTTGAATAATTGCACTTTATACCCTCTCGACCATTCATTTTTACTATTTATTATAAAATAATCAGAAATTTAAAATTAGACTGTAGCTTTATGTATCCTTAGACAGAATTAAAGCTACAGTCATGCACATTGAATTACGATCACTAACTAAGCAACAATTACTTTAACATTCTTGCTTTTAAACGCACAATTTCATCACGTAAGCGTGCGGCCTGCTCAAACTGTAATTCTTTCGATGCTTTTAACATCTCTTTCTCAAGTTTGGTGATATGTTTGCTAAACAATTTTGGATCAGGCAGGATATGTCGCTCATCTGCCGTTAATGACTGTTGCTGTGCATCAGCATCTAATTCAATTTGATCATCAGACAATACTTCACCAGTATCAATTTCTTTGACTGCTTGACGAACTGCACTTCGAGGAATAATGCCATGTTCTTCATTGAACAGGATTTGTTTGGCTCTACGACGCTCAGTTTCATCTATTGCTTTTTGCATAGAGTCAGTAATACGATCTGCATATAAGATCGCTTTACCTTTAACATGACGCGCTGCACGACCGATGGTTTGAATCAATGAACGCTCAGAACGCAAAAAGCCTTCTTTATCTGCATCTAAAATCGCAACCAATGAAACTTCAGGCATATCCAGACCTTCACGTAGCAAATTAATCCCCACGATGACATCATGCACACCTGTGCGCAATTCATGAATAATCTTGACTCGCTCAACCGTATCAATATCTGAATGTAAATAAGCCACTTTCACACCATATTCTTTCAAATATGAAGTTAAGTCCTCAGCCATTCGTTTAGTCAGTGTCGTAATCAATACACGCTCATCCAATTCTTTGCGAATATTAATTTCTGAAAGAACATCATCCACTTGTGTTAAAACTGGGCGTATCTCGATTTCTGGATCGACCAAGCCTGTTGGACGTACCACTTGTTCAGCGACTTGTTCAGATCTTTCCAACTCATATTTTGCAGGTGTTGCACTAACAAAAATTGTCGTAGGAACAATACGCTGCCACTCTTCAAATTGCATAGGTCTATTGTCGAGGGCGCTCGGTAAACGGAAACCATAATTGACCAGATTTTCTTTTCGTGAACGGTCTCCCTTATACATTGCACCAATCTGAGGAACCGTCACATGAGATTCATCAATAATCAACAAAGCATCATCGGGTATATAATCAAATAAAGTCGGTGGTGCTTCACCTGCTGGGCGTCCAGATAAGTGCCTTGAATAGTTTTCGATACCATTGGTATAACCCAGTTGCTGCATCATTTCTAGATCATAGCGAGTGCGCTGTTCAATACGCTGTGCTTCTAAAAGTTTTTCATGTTCTTTAAAGAAAACCAAACGTTCAGCCAATTCCTCTCGGATCGTGCCTATAGCACGTTCAAGATTATCCTTGGGGGTGACATAATGGCTTTTCGGATAGATTGTTACTCGTGGTACTTTACGGACCAACTTGCCTGTAATTGGATCAAACCAACGAATCGAATCAACCTCATCATCAAATAGCTCTACACGAATCGCATGTTGATCAGATTCGGCAGGGAAAATATCAATAATTTCGCCTCGAATCCGATAAGTACCCCGTAAGAATTCTAATTCATTACGTGTATATTGCATTTCAACAAGTCGACGAATAATTTCATCACGACTCACTCGGTCGCCTTGTACGATATGCAACAACATACTCATATAGGCATTGGGATCACCCAAACCATAAATCGCAGAAACTGAAGCAACAATGATGGCATCACGTCGTTCCAATAATGCCCGAGTCGCTGAAAGACGCATTTGATCAATATGATCATTAATCGCTGAATCTTTTTCAATAAATGTATCAGAAGAAGGTACATAAGCTTCAGGTTGATAGTAATCGTAATAACTTACAAAGTATTCAACAGCATTGTTGGGAAAGAAAGATTTGAACTCACCATACAACTGCGCTGCAAGTGTTTTATTGTGTGCCATAATGATGGTTGGACGTTGCGTCTGTGCAATCACGTTTGCCATGGTATAGGTTTTTCCTGAACCTGTTACCCCTAATAAAAGTTGATCATGAAAACCTTTATTAATCCCTGCAACTAATTTTTCGATCGCCTGTGGTTGATCTCCAGCAGGCTGGTAGTTTGTAACAAGTTCAAAAGGTTGATGATCATTCACAATAATTCACTCTTTAAACGATGAGAAAGCAGCTCAAACAGTTTAACAGAAACCTGCTCGAGCTAAAGATTAACTCTATTCTTAATGGGGATTTTTACACAATATTCAACAAATACCCTTGACCCTTTTTTGTTTCAATAGCAACATGGAAATAAGCCGATTAAAAGATTGAAAAATATGACATATCACTATCATGATGAAAGCATAATCAAAACTTTACCTGAAGACACTGTATTTGTTTTTGGTAGTAATATGGCGGGTACTCATCAAGGTGGCGCTGCAAAAACAGCACACTTACATTTTGGTGCAACCAAAGGTGTTGGTCGAGGTTGGGCGGGTCAGAGTTTTGCGATTCCGACTATGAATGAGCATTTACAGCAAATGCCACTGTCGCAGATTCAACATTATATCGATGATTTTAAAATATATGCCAAAAATCATCCTAAGATGAAGTATTTCATTACTTCTATCGGTTGTGGTGTAGCTGGTTACAAAGTTGAAGAAATTGCACCGATGTTTAAGGGCATTGCCCGTAATGTGATCTTTCCTGCATCATTCCGCCCATTCGTTGAAAAAACCTTACCTAAACTCACTCAAAAACTCTTGCATAGCTTTATCACAGATGAAGTCATTTTTAGTGCAGATCCTGAACAGGCAATACAGCAATTAGATTTAACAGAAGCAGAAAAAAGCCTTGCGACCATTATTCTAAATACCCCAATGTATCCAAATGATAGTAATGGTCGAGATCGTATTTTTGAAATACAAGATATTCTTCACAATTTAGATGGAAAAATATTTGAATTCCAACCCAATTCTGAAGGTTCAATGATTATTGGTGGAGCGATTTTAGCCCTATTAGAGCTGTATCATCTCAATGAAACAGATTTTATCGAAGTTTGGACAGGTCAACGAACCATTACTGCGCCAAAAGCTGAACACCATGCAAAAAAATAAGCTCAGTGAATCGGTGAATTGATCATTAGCCGATTCCAGTATTATGTGTATATATCGGTTATTTATCGTGTTATATTTAAGCTAAATTTACAAATAACGCAATGGATGAATAATGGAGCAAATGGATTTAACGATTTTTAATTTGTCTCCAATCGCAATGTGGCTTCAAGATTTTAGTGGCATCAAAAAAATTTTTGATGCTTGGACCACACAAGGAATTTCAGACATACAGCACTATTTATTGGAAGATCCAAACCGCTTAATCCCCTGTCTTGCTGCCATTAAAACCCTTGATGTTAATCAGAGCACGCTTTTTTATATGAAGCTCAAAATTTAGCAGAAATTATTGAAAAATTTCCACAAATGCATACGCAAGATACAGAGCTGGCACATATTGAGTTTTTCACCGCCCTTTGGAATAGACAAAATAATTGTTCAATTTCTGTGATCAACTATACATGTAAAGGCAAACGAATTGATGTTCAACTGAGAGCCAATATTTTATCTGAAAATAAAGGATTGTTGGGATCAGGTCCTATTAACCACAGAGGACATTTCACAGTCTCAAAATGCACGACGTTTTGCCGAGTCTTTATTTTTGCATTCGCCGACTGCACTTTGGGTTAAAGACTATAGCAAGATTAAGATACTGTTTGATCAACTCAAAGCCAATCATGTTACTGACTTAAATGCTTATATCCTTAAAAACCCTGAGTTTTTTGTTTCTTTGTTTTAAAAACGTGCGAACTGTGGGTGTCAACCAAGCACTACTTGATTTATTTTGTGCCTTTAACAAACAGCAATTTTGCCAACATTGGGAACGTATTTTTAAAGATCATCATCAAAATTTTTCTCAAAAATTACTGGTCTTGTGGCAAGGTCACCACCAACTTAAGCGAGAATGTGAATTTCAGTCGATCCATGGTGAAAGATTGCATGTGCAAGAGCAGTTTGTGATTTTTCCTGATTCGCAACATAACTGGGACACTGTGCAAATTGCCTTTACTGACCTCACCGAACGTAAGAAATTAGAAGATTATCTGCATTATTCAAATCAGCATGACCAATTAACTCAATTGTACAATCGAACTTTCTTTAGTGAAGAAATTCAACGCTTACAATCTGTGCCTTCCGATTCAATTTCATGTATCTATTTAGACATCAATGGATTAAAAAAGATTAATGACGAATTGGGTCATCATGTTGGTGATTTATTGATTCAACGTTTCGCTGAACTTTTAAAAAAATCCATAGAAAAAACAGCTTATTCTGTTTCTCGTATTGGCGGAGATGAATTTGTAATCTTAATGCCTGATTCCACCCAAACCGATATTGATCTTCTGCTCAAAAAAATTAAACTTAAATTACTTGCTGACCAATTAACCTTTCCTGAGCAACCTATTCATGTTGCATTCGGTTATGCAACAACACAGCAATATCAAAATATCTCAGCAATATTAAGAAAAGCAGACCAAATGATGTATAAAGATAAACAAGCCTATTATTTATATGACAGCAACTCATAAACATGATATAAAAAAACCACTTATATTATTTAACATTGATAATAATGCCTAAAATAAAGAGAATTATTTATCATTATTCACAATAGATAATAAATAATTTACATTTTATTTTTACGAGTTATTTTACATCGTTAATTTTTAGGATATATTCCAAATCACTTCAACGACTTTATTGCTAACGAGAATCTTGTAATGGAATTTTCCGATTCTTCTATTTTTGATATATCCCCGACCCCAATGTGGTTAGAAGATTATAGTGAAATAAAAGAACAATTTATTCTATGGAAAAATCAAGGAATTACAAATCTTGAAGCTTTTTTAGAACAACATCCAGAGCAAGTTACGCAATGTGCTCATAAAATAAGAATTATTAAAGTCAATCAACAAACATTACAACTTTTTGAAGCCAAAAATCAAAAACATCTTTATCAAAATTTAAATGTTATTTTTCAAAAAGAAATGTTTGAATCCCATATCAAAGAGTTGGTTGCATTATGGAATGGGCAAACAGAGTTTTCCAGTACAACTGTCAACTACACAATCTCAGGTAAAAAACTTGACATTAAATTGCGTGGTGCAGTTATGCCAGGTTCTGAAAATAGTTTAAATTGTGTTTTAATCACCACTGAAGATATTACAGATTATCAAAATGCTCGACGCTTAGAAGAAAAAAACCGCCAACTTGCAGAATCACGCTTTATCTATTCACCTGCTTCCTTATGGGTTGAGGATTTTAGCCGTGTGAAAGCTCGTTTGGATCAATTGCGTCATATTGGCATTGATGATTTTCGGACATTTTTGGATGTACATACAGACTTTGTTAATCAGTGTATCGAAGACATTATTCTATTAGATGTCAATCAAGCGACTTTAGATTTATTTAAAGCGAAAGATAAAGAAACACTATTTAAGAATTTAAATAAAGTCTTTGCCAAAGAAATTTACCAAACCTTCCGTGAACAATTGATCGAATTATGGAATGGAAAAATTCACCATCAACGAGAAGCCATTAACTATGCTCTTGATGGTTCTGTACGAAATGTATTACTACAATTTACTGTATTTCCTGGTTATGAAGAAGATTGGAGCTTAGTTCAAGTTGCCTTAACCGATATTACTGCGCGTAAAAAAGCAGAAAGTTATCTGGAATATCTCGGCAAACATGATGTACTCACTAAATTATTTAACCGCTCATTCTATACTGAAGAAATCAGTCGTCTCGAACGTAATATTTTACGACCTACTTCTGCGATTTTTATAGATATGAATGGTTTAAAAGCCATTAATGATCAATTTGGGCATGATATTGGTGATGGTTTATTGCGACGTATGGGCAATATTCTCAGTCGTACCATTGCCAATACTAGTTACACAGCATCTCGTATTGGAGGCGATGAGTTTGTCATCCTAATGCCTGCTGCTAGTGAGCATACGGTTGAATCTGTCATTATGACGATTGAAGAGCTACTGAATATAGATAATCAATATTATTCTTCACAACCAATCAGTGTTGCAATTGGCTATGCCACCACAGCTGAAAATGAAGGCATCGACAATATGTTAAAACGTGCAGATATGTTGATGTATCAAAAGAAAAAAAATTATTATGACTATGTAACTGACATGCAACAAGATCAGGTATAGCTTTAAGCAACAGTTTATTGAATATGTAAAGCCGTTTGAATTAGATTCAAACTGACTCAACTCATGATTTTACAGAATAATAAAAAGGTGCATTCCGCACCTTTTTATTATTTAAAAACTTAACATTTTCCCATCGAACGGCGTGTACCACGTGGTGGCATCCATGTCCGATCTGCATATTGCTCAGGTTTTGGGCGCACTTGATTATGGGCAACGTCATCTTGATTTTCAGTCGCAGATGGCATTGGAAAAGGTAAATTAACCAATGGCTTTTTTTTGGGAGTATTTTGGGTGCTCATGTGATTCACTCAATTTTAACTCAGCATATTGTACGTAAATTTTGCCCTTGATGCGAGCGATCTACGACTTGCGCCATCATTTGTATTTTCTTGAAACATTAATTTTTTGTTTTTGGTGAATATTTAGTGATTTTGCATAAATATTAAACGACCAAACCTTAAAAATTAGGCTATGATAATGTGCTTTTTATTTTTTAATCCCCATAAGAAGGAATAATGCCGTGGACGTACGTCTCTCTGATCGTGTAAATGCCATCAAACCGTCTCCAACGCTTGCTGTTACCAACAAAGCTGCTGAATTAAAAGCTGCGGGTAAAAATGTAATCGGATTGGGCGCAGGCGAACCAGATTTTGACACCCCACAACACATCAAAGATGCTGCTATCGCAGCAATTAACAACGGTTTTACAAAATATACTGCTGTTGATGGTACGCCTGGCCTTAAGAAAGCAATTATTGCGAAATTAAAACGCGACAATAATCTTGACTATGCTGCAAATCAGATTTTAGTTTCATGTGGTGGTAAGCAATCATTCTTTAACTTGTCACTTGCTTTGTTAAATAAAGGCGATGAAGTGATTATCCCTGCGCCATATTGGGTAAGTTATCCGGATATGGTGATTATTGCTGAAGGCGTTCCTGTTATTGTTAAATGTGGTGAAGAACAACGCTTTAAAATCACAGCGGCTCAGTTAGAAGCGGCAATTACTGACAAAACACGTTTAGTGGTTTTAAACAGCCCATCTAACCCAACAGGCATGATCTATACCAAAGCAGAACTCGAAGCTTTGGCTGAAGTTTTACGTAAATACCCTGAAGTTTACGTTGCTTCTGACGATATGTATGAACCTATCCGTTGGGATGATGAGTTCTACAACATTGCAACTGTTGCCCCAGACCTTTATGACCGTGTAATTGTATTAAATGGTGTATCTAAAGCCTATGCAATGACAGGATGGCGTATTGGTTATGCGGCAGGTCCAGCAAAATTAATTGGTGCGATGAAAAAGATTCAATCACAATCGACATCTAACCCAACTTCAATTTCACAAGTGGCTGCTGAAGCTGCATTGAATGGTCCTCAAGATGTACTTGAGCCAATGATTGAAGCATTTAAACGTCGTCATGACCTTGTGGTTGCTGGTCTAAATGACATTCATGGAATTACTTGTTTACCTGCAGACGGTGCGTTCTATGCTTATGCAAACATTCGCCCGTTGATTCGTGCGAAAGGTTTAAAATCTTGCACAGAATTTTCTGAATGGTTATTGGAAGAAACTGGTGTAGCAGTCGTTCCTGGTGATGCTTTCGGTTTAGGTGGTTATATGCGTATTTCATATGCAACTGCTGATGAAGTTTTGGTAGATGCACTTGCACGTATCAAAAAAGCGGCTGATTCAATTGATGGTATTGACGCTGCAATTGAATCTATTGCAGCTGAAAAAGCAGCACAATAATTTGCAAGATTCACTTCAAGATTTGATGTAAAAAAATGGGTGTATCAATACACCCATTTTTTATTTTCGCTCAGACTGAAAACTCATGTGCTTTGAATATCAGTAAAGTAACAGCCCAGTTAAAAACAATTATTCTTTAAGTAATAAACCTGTGGTGTTATCGCCATCATTTCCAGTGCCATAATGCTCAATTCGCATTGGTTCAGGTGAAGCTACATAAGTATTTGAAGCAGAATACACTTTTTCATGATCGACCAATAACAGACCTGTGGTGTTGTCACCGTCATTACCTGTGCCAAAGTGATCAATTTTCATGGCTTGATCATGGTGTTGTGATGCAAAGCTCGTCGTAGCTAGACCACATAGACCAATAAAAGCAAAGTTGATCAAAATTCTCATGTAACTCTCCTGTGATAATTCAATTGTCATTGTAAAGATTGAATTTATACAAACAGTGGTCATGAAAATTACATTTTAGACACAGAGCTCAGTTTTAGTCTGGCATTTTCATTGTTATTGCATAAATACACTTTATGAGTTCTTATCGCTAGCTGTCTATTTTAAAGTGAAGATCTTCCCTGCACATAAAAGCTTGGAGCAGCACCCAATGAGCGTTTAAATGCTGCGGTAAATGCACTGCTGCTGCTATATCCCAACTCCATGGCCACGTGCGTGATCGATTGACCAAGCTCCATACGCATTAATGCATTGAGTAAACATGCCTGTTGGCGCCAATGACTAAAACTCATGCCCGTTTGAAGTCTAAAAATTCTGGTAAAATTGCGACGACTCATGCCCACTTGCTTGGCTATTTCGTCTAGATCCTTATCTAATGTTGGCGCTTTTAAAATCTCCAGGCATAACGCTGTCAATCGTGGTTCTTGCGGCAAAGGCGCATTTAATGGTAATTCAGGCATAATTGCAATTTCTTTAATAATCAATTGCATCAAACAATCATCTCGCCCATCTATTTCATATTCAACAGGTATATCGACTGCAACCGATAAAAGTTCATGCAGTAATGGTGAAACATTAATGACGGCGCAATAATCCAAGAGTCCAGCAATTTTAGCTGCTTCAGGAACAATATACGCACTGCGAGTCTTGGTCACACCACGCATATGTACTTCATGATATATCCCGTTCGGTATCCATAATGCACGACGAGGAGGAACAACCCAGCTTCCAAGATCCGTATTGACTGTTAATACCCATGTGATTGCATATAAACATTGCCCTCTTTTATGGCTATGGCTAGGTAGAATTTTACCATCTTCATAATCATTGCCTGTTGCCATAACAATTCGAGGAGCATCTTCAAAATCATTGACTTGAATATTACGCATCATTACTCCTTTTGAATTGGCCTGAATTCGACACTATATGTCCCAAATATGATTGTGGGCCGATAGATGTTCAGTTTAGGATAAAAACATCCAGACACAAAGTCTTTTACTCAATGATGCGAGCTGAAACAGCTTGTTGGAGAAATCATGCCGAGCAATAGCAATACTCTTGACACGCCATTTCCTCAAGAGAAATTTCCATCTAATGATCAACCTCAGAAATTTGTATTGCGCATCGTTGGTGCAGTGGCGATTGCCCATTTACTGAATGATTCTATTCAAGCAGTCGTTACAGCAAGTTACCCCATGTTAAAAGCCGAATTTTCTTTGAGCTTTGCTGAGATTGGCTGGATTGCACTGGTTTATCAAATTACTGCTTCATTATTACAACCATGGATTGGTCTATATACGGATAAACATCCGAAGCCTTATTTATTACCCGCAGGCATGGTTGCAACGCTGATCGGAATTGGTCTCATGGCAATCGCCCATAGTTTTCAAGGCTTGTTATTTGCAGCAGCACTGATTGGTGTCGGCTCATCGACCTTTCACCCTGAAGCATCACGTATCGCACGAACGGCTTCTGGTGGCCGTTTTGGGACAGCCCAATCCATGTTTCAGGTCGGTGGCAATACTGGATCAGCCATCGGACCACTTATGGCGGCAGCGGTGATCATTCCCAATGGTCAAGGTGCAATTGGGCTTTTTGTACTTGTCGCCGCTCTGGCAATTTTCGTCTTGCTACGTGTCACCAAATGGTTAGTTCGACAAGCACCTGTACAACTTGCTGCAAGTCAACGTAAGGTATCGACCTTAACACGTCAACAAGTGATTCAAGCAATGCTGGTTATTTGTATTTTGATGTTCGCCAAATTTATTTATATTGCTGCGATTACCAATTATTTCACCTTCTATTTGATTGAACGATTCAATGTTTCCATTCAAACCTCTCAGCTTTATCTGTTTATCTTTTTAGGGGCAGTTGCACTTGGAACATTTGTTGGTGGCCCTGTAGGAGATCGAATCGGACGCAAAGCGGTCGTTTGGGTTTCATTTTTAGGCGTTGCACCTTTTGCGCTGATGCTTCCTTATGTTGGCTTAACTGGAACGGCTATACTTACGATTATTATTGGTCTAGTGATGTCATCTGCTTTTTCGGCTTTGGTGGTGTATGCACAAGAAGCTGTGCCCGGTCGAGTTGGTATGATTGCAGGTCTCATGTTTGGTTTGATGTTCGGTATTGGTGGAATAGGTGCGGCAGGACTCGGACATTTGGCAGATACACATGGAATTATTTGGGTGTATAAATTATGCTCTTTCCTTCCATTACTGGGATTTATGACTGCTTTACTTCCAAATACACAACAGAAATAAAGTAAATCTCACGATCAGTAAAGCAATGTCTTTACTGATCTTTTTCTAAAAAATTACCCTTTCATCAAAAAACTCAAGTCGCTTGTTTGCATTTTTTCATAATTATCAAAAATAAAGCTAACTTAGTTCCAAACTTAAAATCGGCATGCTATAAAATATTGTTTTACTTTGCGGATCACAGAGCGACAAATGTTCAATTAAAAAATCCAGAAAAACACGTGTTTTAGCGGGTAAAGAACGGGTATTTGAATAGAGCAATTGAATATTTTGCACAGGCAAATCAAAATCAGGCAATAAACGAATTAATCGCTGTTGTTGTAAATCATCTTCAACTAACCACGCTGGGCAAATTGCAACGCCCATAGAAGCCAAAGCCATCTGATGGATTGCTTCAGCTGAATTTGATTCATATTGGTTTCGAACAAAAGGTAAAGTGTATTTTTCACCATGGCGATTTTGCAAAATAAATTGAGCGTCTTGCCAATTCAATAAACTATGACCAATCCAAGGCACATGAGCTAAATCTGCAATCTGATTGACTGGATGATTTGCTAGAAACTCAGCTGTAGCAACTAAATAAATTGAGTATTCACCAATTTTTCGGGTTTTTAACGATGAATCTTTTAAGTTTCCAAGCCGAATGACTAAATCCAATTTTTCAGTCACTAGATCATCCAATGATGAGTTAAAAGTATATTGTAGTTGCAGCTTAGGATACTGTTGGCAAAACTTTCCCAATAGCGGCAAAATATATTTTTGCCCAAACTCGTTGGTCGAAGAAAATCTCAAAACACCTGTTACATTGGTTGCTAAATTTTGGCTACGTTCAAAAGCTTCATTAATCTGTAATTGAATTTGTTTGAAATCATCATAAAAATTTTTACCGATTTCAGTCAAAGCAATATTGCGAGTATTTCGGATTAACAAACTTGCATCTAACGACCGCTCCAAGTGTTTGATATCAATACTGACCATTGATCGACTAAGCCCCAAAATTTCAGCAGCTTTGGTAAATGAACCAGAATCTACGACCTGTAAAAAGCTGGTAATTTGTTTGAGATTCTTCTGCATGAAATCAATCATTGTTTGAGATTATTATTAAACAATGATTTTACTGTGTATGCATCGACATTAAAAGGTCGGCATCGTACGCTCCATCGTCTTGGAGGTCGCTATGTCTTATCGTTATAAAATAGCAACAGTATTTTTACTTGGGTTTTTTATTGATTGCATCAATATTTTTATGTCAGCAATTGCGCTACCCAGTATAGCAACAATATTTTCAGTCACTCCGTCCATGACTGCATGGGTAAGCAATGCCTATATTCTTGGTTTAGTCTTGATCATGCCAATCAGTTTGTGGCTTTCAAGCCTAATGGGATACCGAAAGCTACTTTGTTTTTCAATGTTATTGTTTTCGTTCAGCATTTGCTTCATTGGTTTTAGCACATCCATTTATAGTTTAATTTTCTGGCGCTTTATTCAAGGCTTAGCAGGTGGTTTATTAATTCCTGTTGGACAGGCATTGGTATTTGGTTTATTCCCTAATCATGAACGGCAACGTATCTCAACTCTGATTATGGCGATTGCTTTAATTGCTCCTGCGTTTTCCCCAACACTAGGTGGAATCATTGTAGATACGTTCTCTTGGCGTTGGGTATTTTTTTCAAACCTCCCATTTTCATTACTGACCGCATGCCTAGCTTGGTACTGGGTTAGAGATAAGCAACGTCAGTCCGATCAACACCCTGATTTTAAAGGCGTGATTCTCATCAATATCGGACTTTTATGTCTATTGTTGTCATTTTCATTCTATACAGATTTACATCATATTATCTTTGCGATCACAAGCTTCGCAATTTCAGTCTTGATGCTTATTGTTTATTTACGGCATTCAGCGCACTGTCATGCTCCCATTCTCAATCTACAATTATTAAAGAATTGTAATTTACGGACAGCATTTATTGTCTATTATGCAGTACCTGGCATTTTTACTGGCGTGAATTTACTCAATATCTTTAATTTGCAATTTAATCTTGGTTTTAATGCCAAACAAACCGGATTGTTTATGTTGCTCTATGCAACAGGTGCACTCGTCTGCATGACAAGTGGTGGGTTTCTCTATCATCGTTTTGGTAAAAAAACGTTGTTTGTCATCGGAATCACCCTGCATAGCTTAGGTATAGGACTGTTATTTTGGGTAAGCCATGCGACTGATTTAATTCTATTATTTTTTGCATATTTACTGATGGGTATGGGGGTGGACTAAGTGCCAATATCGCCCAAATCAGTTCACTTGAAGATTTTACTGGTCAAGATTTATTACAAGGAAGTGTGCTGTGGAACATCAATCGCCAAGTGGCTTTTAGCATAGGTACTGTGGTTCTTCTTTCAATCTTTAGTGTCTTGCCCATCTCAAATCGTTTACTGCATTACCAATATACTTTTCTCATCGCAGCACTTTTGTGCGTAATCGCTTTAATTTTTGTTTGGAAGGAAAAGCCGCATGAATCATCAAATCAATGAAGCTTTAAAAAATATTGTAGACCTACATATTTGGATTGAAGATGTCTTTACCAATCCCAATGCACAAGACAGCTTAAAAAAGCTTTTGTCGAGTTTTGATCAAAATTTTAAAATGATCACAGTTCATGGGCATTGTATTTCTTTGGCGGAAGTCAGCTCTTTATTTCGTGAAAATATCGGTAAAAAATCCGCATTAAAAATTACTATTTCAAATGCTATTCCCTTATTTGAAGCTGAAAACCATTATTGGATTCAGTATCAGGAGCATCAGCAGACTTCAGATCAGATGCAATTAAGAATCTCAACTGCTTGTATCAGAGTTGAATCTGGAAAATGCTATTGGCAATATTTACACGAAACACTTGTTCAATAAATCTAATCGTATCTTTAATCCGATATAGGCTTATATCTAAGATTTGAGTAACTGAGCTCTACAACAACATTCATGCTATAGATTAAAGACCTTAGGTGAAACAACGAATCTAATGCTTTGTTGCTTCACCCAAATTCCCATAGATTGGCTCAATCTAAAAATTGTTTTGAGGATTTTTCTGAGAACTATTCTGAGAATTGTTCCACTAAAATCATGAATCGTTCTCATCGGCTCAAATCAATCGGTTAAAACCCAGCTATGGTGAATAGCGAATTAACCTGCAGCCACTTCTTCGCTGATCCATTGCTGTAATTTTTGAGGAATATTTTTTGTATTTTCATCAAAACCAAAATATTGTACGCCATCATAAGAGCTCATCAACGCCATGACTTTGCCTGTTTTGGTATTGACGGCGATCACAGCTTTGCTCGCGCCTGCCCCTTTAGGATCGTAACCGCTACCAATTAGCCAATCACCCTCACGTTTCATTGCACTTGATACCACTAGAGAGGTTTTAACCTTGGTGTATTCTTTGCCTGTTAGTTGTTGGAACTTCTTTTTCCAAGGTTCTGCTTGAATCACATCATAAGGTAATTTTCCATCTGGTTTTACCATACCGACAGTGGCAACTGGGCGTGTTCCACACTGTTTTTTGATTTCAGCTTCGTAACCAATATTGCCAACTTCTTGCACATTGACACTGCGACCAGCCTTATCTGCGCATTTTTCCCACTGCTGTAAGGTTTTTGCCTGTGCAACAAATGGGATACCCAATAGTCCGACCAATAAAAAAGTGATCTTTTTCATCATAATTTTTCCTTATCTTAAACGCGTATTATTAGTAACCCGATTTTTTTAACAATTTTGGTGCTTCGGCTTTTTTAACAGAGATCAATTTTGCTGTATCAAAACCGTCACTCTCACCTTTATATACTGCATAATCACCAACAGTCACAGTGGCATGCCCAGTGTACCCTTCATAGCCCTGTTTGGACTTTTTGTTAATTTTAAACGCATTGATGGCTTGACTAGACTGGCTAAAACAGAACCATCGTGAACGCTGATCGTTCGCAGTCCGTGGAATCAATTTATCTGAAGGTGCAGAAGGATGAAAGCAAACCACATCACCCAACACTTCGTCTTCAAAATAATATGAATATTCGCCACTGACCGTAATTTGCCCTGTGTATTGATCAAACTCACCTGTACTATTCTTTAACTTTAGACCTTCTGCATGTGCAATCAGCGGAAGGCTTAAAATAGCTGCCAGTAAAATTGTTTTGATTTTCATCCTGTTATCCTTGAACAAGTGATTTATTTTCAGCACAAATAGCTGATCTATCATTAAATTATCTAAAGCATTTTTTCATTTCTATTTGATGCGATGTTTTCTGAATCATTCAGCCCAATCCCAATCATCTAAATTTATAAATCCGAACAAAACACACTATATTAAAATTTTCGAGTATCTAATCTTCAAAATTATGTGAAATTGTTGAATACATAGCTTAAAAAATTGAATTCTTTTTACACAAAAAACTGTCTATATACAGCAAATACTTGATCCTTTTTATGCTGAAAGAAATATCTATATTTTATCTAAAGTTCAAACTCAGCGTAAAACTTTTGCTTATTTTTCAGCAAGTATGCTTTTATTTATATCATTTTTTTGTAAATCTGATTTTAGCATTTCTCATAATACCAAACATATGTGACATACTTAAAAAATAATCATATGAAAAATCATTTTAAAAAACAGACTTATTGATCAAAAACTTTATCTACATATTTGTTGAAATATTATGCAATACTTAGGCTTATGCTTTGCGAAAAATTCAAATCATTTGCTGCAATTTTGCTTAAACTTTATGGGATTATAACAAAGATTCATCTATCAATTTGAAAAGGCTTATCCGATGAAATTAGATAAAATCAATATAAAACAAATTCTTGGCATAACTACATTGATGCTATTTTTATCTGCCTGTCAATCGAGCAGTGTCAATAAAGTTATCAAAGACCTCCCCTCACCTCAAGGTCATTATCATGTTCAGGTACTTCAATGCCGTGCAAATGATGCGATGTTTGGTGGTGCAACACAAGTTCAAGTATCGGTACTAAAAAAGGGTGAAACTGAAAGATGTAGAGCATTTATTCAGTCGATTAATCAATTTTCAGTCAATACCATCGACTTTGGCTATGCCAATAATGCTTTAGAATTAGAATGGTTGTCCGAAAATAAGTTAAGGGCATGGCATCGAAGTTTTGCTAAAAATCCTAACAAAAGCTTTATTGGCCCTTATGTATATGAAAAAAGTGGTCGCTCATCTGTTGATGTTATTTTTTCACCAGCACCTGTGCAGATGATGAAATAAGATCAGCCTTTACTGTTATGACATTTCATGCAGAACATCAAAACACAGCTTTCTAAAAGTTCAGCTTTGTACCCAGCGCAAAAACCCAAGCATTGTCAACATTTTGTGTTGCGCCAGGGTAAACAATATATTGCAAACTAGGCCTTAGCATCAGCCATTTTGTTGGATTATAGCTATAATTTAATTCAACATTATATTCTGCACCAGCATTATATTGTGCTTTCCCTTCAGTAAACCGAGTATTGAGATGAATTCGGTTAAGACCAAAACCAAGATTATCTTCAGGGTGATTGGAGAAAATACCATAATATTTGAGCCCCATCTGCTGAGAATGATCGACCTTGTTGGTATTAGAATCGTGAAAAGTAAAATTTGCAAAGCTGTGTAAACCTTGCTTTCCAGATCCCACTGAAGTGAGTTGCTGATCAAAATTCAACCACACCCCATAACTATGGTTCTCTGCTTGCCCTGTTCGAATGTTTTTTTGATTTGTAACATCATCTGCACTGTTATACATTGCACCCAAACGATATGTTCCCGACAATCCATTGATAAAAGATTTAGGTTGCCAAATTATTTCTAATGGAACTGTTACACCATCTGCGTGTTCGGTATTGAGATTCCAACCATGTCGCTCTAAAGCATTTTGTGGGTTGTATTCATATATCCCCAATTGAGCCGAAAGTTCTGGTTGGAGCTGGTATTTAATACGAGCGCCCCATTGAGAAATTGGTGAGTTATACCAAATACCACTTTGCCACTTCCCCATTTGTGCGGCACAAAATGAATTATTTTGAAATTCACACGACATCACATTGAAATCTGTGCCTATTCCCAAGCGCCCCAATTTGATACTGATTCCATAATCTTTAAAGTTCTTCTCTAAAGAAAACTCAGTCAGACGACTTTTGCTGTTTCCTCTTCCATAATTTGCCTGAACATTGGCAATTTGTGGGGCGGTTGGATCAGAAATATCTAAAGCGGATAAACTTTGCCCTTGTCTGGCAGTCATGGTTGCTTTTAAGCTTAGACCACTCAAATTGGCCAATTTCTCTAAATCTAAAGTTGAACCGATCAACAATTGACTCGCATACTTCGGAGAATGGCCCGAATCATATCCACCCTCAGCCAAGTAAGCTGTATCTATAATCAGATTAGAATCAAACTTAATCCCTTGTTCCAACAGTTCAGTTCTTTTTCCTTGCCAATCTCCGAATAAATAAGCACGCTTATCGTCTAGTTGAGCCGCATATGATTGTGTACTGAACAATGCAACCCATAGAATCGATAATTTATTCAAATCTAACATCAACTTACCCTTTAAAATTTCACAATCATTTTTGTTGTCAGAATCGACAAGATGATCAGATCGCGTTTTGCTTATTTTTAAGTCCAAAATTTCTTTTTGACGTATTTCAAAACATACAGATTCACCATTTAACGCTTAGTTCGGTTGAATAAATCTCTGTTTCGCAGCAAGGTAAGACAAATACAGGACAGGTATGACAAAGAAAGCCACACTCCAAAAATCTAAATATACATATAAAAAAGCACCCAGAAATGCACCGATGACAAAACCCATCACTATGCTGAAACTGTGCTGTAGCTTTTGCATATTGCTGCTACTGCGGTCTCTAAAATAGTTGGAAATATCAATACCCAACTGTGTGGTATTTCCAGTCATCATGGTGCTAGGGCTAATATGTTTGATCAAAGTTTTACTTGAAGTGTTGCGGATCGCCAAAGCAATCAATCCCAAACCACCGGTGATTGCCACCGTAATATTATTGGCATCTTTAAAGGGTTCAAAATATAATCCAGCAAGCATAAACCCGATTAAGAAAATGGCCTCGCCCAAAAATAAATAACTTAAGGTGGTATGTTTTTGTGCACTTCGATCAATCCAATATTTTGTAATTGCGACTGTTAAAATAAATAAAGGAATTGCACCTAATTTAATCCAAATCCCAGGTCCACCTTTTACCCAAGCCGCACCTGCCAACACCAAGTTTCCTGTCACATGAGCGGTAAAGAAACCAAAAAGTGCAATAAAACCGATGGTATCAATTGCACCCCCAACAATTGTCAACAACAAAGGATCTCTACAGGTTTTCCAGAACCCTGTTGCTGGTGGTGTTTGTATATTTTCCATGTACGACTCGTTTTTTAATTAATAATTAGATGAAACTGGTTTACAACGCTAAGCTTTTTGATAATTTTCCTGATTGATATAAATGAGCAACAGCAAAACTGGAGGAACTGCAAATAACCACAGCAATGCAAATTTGTATAGAATTGCGGCTACAGCACATCCAAAAGCAAAGTTCAACATTGTTGGAAGCATTGGATAAATACGCTGTTGGATTTGATCTTTTTTCTCATTGGATGGTTTGGAAAACAGTTCAGCAATATTTAGCATTAACTGTGTTGTAGAACCTGTCATGACCGTGGTTGGAGATTCTTTAGTCCAATGGATACGGTGCATTGCATTTTGTATCGCCATCGCAGCAACCAGTAACATACCGACCGTAAAACTCATAACCGTATCGTATTTAGGAAAAGGTAAATAACAATAGCTACATACTGCGACGATCATAAACAGTAAAAACATGATAATAAGAAAAAAACGATATGAACTTTTTTGCTGATTCACAAAGCTTTGATCAATCACTTTGACCGATAAAACGGTGATACAGAACATCGGCAGTGCAGCCAGTTTTGCCCATGCTCCCGTTTGATTTTCTGAAACTAAAGCAGCCCCTAAAGTCACAAAGTTCCCCGTCACATGTGCAGAAAATAGTCCATGTAAGGCGAGGAAGCTTGCCGTATCGACATAGCCTGCGTTGAAGCTTAATAACTTACTGAGCTTAAATTGCATATTTTTTTTTCGCCTGTTGCTAGGATAATACGTTTTTAATTATCGGCATGAGTTGCTCACCAATGACCATACCCAACAAACCGCATAGTGCAACAAAAGGTGGTGCTGGGGATTTTACATTTAACAGGTAATACAACACACCAACCAACAAACCAACTGCTAAAGAAATGAGATAGATTTTCATAGGACTCCCCCATATAACTCCATCTCATGTTCGTGAGATGGAGTTTTTAGCTGGCTGTTAAAATGCAAAACAGGAGCAGCCTAAAGCACCCCAGAATGATTTTTTATCTTGGTCATTAATTGGGATATCCATCATCCATGCATGAGAATGCCCATGCATGCCACAACTATTGGTACATGCGCACATTGCTGAATTGCTTTGCAAAGCTTGCAAAGACGGTGCATGGCGATTTTCAGACAAACGCCATTGTCCTCCAAATCGTTTTACTGGTGACCAGTCAGGTGATGCAGGTGGAATAGGAGGGTCTTGTTGTTTAAACTCTGCACCAGCATAAACCACACGACCATTCATTACCGTCATGACAGATTCGATATGCTGAATTTCATCTCCATCCACAGTAAGGTAATCATCGGACAGTACGACAAGATCAGCATATTCACCTATAACTAAAGCGCCTTTGTGGCTGTGCTCTCCTGAAAACCAAGCTGAACCTTTGGTCCAGAGCTTCAATGCTGTCTGTCGATCAAGTAAATCTTTTTCATCATAAAGGGTCAATCCACCAACTGTTTTACCTGTCGTTAACCATGCCAAACAGACCCATGGATTGTATGATGCAACACGAGTCGCATCTGTTCCTGCGCCGACAGGTACTCCGAGTTCAAGCATTTTTTTTACGGGTGGGGTAGCTTTGGCAGCTTCAGCACCATAGCGTTTCACAAAAATTTCTCCTTGATAAGCCATTCGATGCTGTATCGCGATTCCTCCACCTAATGCGCCAATTCGTTCGATATTTTGCTCAGACACTGTTTCTGCATGATCAATAATAAAACGTGTTGCAAAAGCTTGCTTGCCATTGACCCGTTCAAATACATTCAGCAAACGGCTGATGCTTTCGTTATAAGTGGCATGGATTCGGAATGGCCATTTTTTCTCGGCTAAATGCTCAACGATGGCTTCGAGTTCAGCTTCCATTTTTTCAGGTAAATCAGGTCTTGGCTCATAGAAATCTTCAAAGTCTCCTGCTGACCAAGTCAGATTTTCACCTGCCCCATTTACTTGTAATAAGGCATCACCATCACCCGGAAACGTCATTTCTGTCCAACGTTGATAATCTTGCAGTTCTTCCCCTGCTTTCTGTGCAAAGAGGTTATAGGCAATTCTTACCGTCATCTGATCATTTTCATGCAATTGTTTGATCGCTGTATAGTCATCAGGATAATTTTGCCCACCGCCACCAGCATCAATCGCCGATGTCACCCCTAAACGATTTAACTCTCGCATAAAATGACGAGTTGAATTGACTTGATCTTCAACAGGGAGTTTTGGAGCTTTCCCCAATGTCGAGTAGAGAATTGCCGCTGAAGGTGTCGCCAAGAGTAAACCCGTTGGCTCCCCTTTTTCATTGCGCTCTATACGACCACCCGGTGGGTCAGGTGTATCTTTGTTAAAACCTAAAACATCCAAGGCTGCTCTGTTGAGCATGGCACTGGCATATAAATGCAAAATAAATACGGGTGTATCGGGAGCAGCTTTATTAATTTCAGCTAAGGTCGGTAATCGTCTTTCTGCAAATTGAAATTCAGTCCATCCACCTACCACACGTACCCATTGGGGTGCGGGCGTATTTTCAGCCTGTTCTTTTAATAATCTTAAAGCATCAGCAATCGTGGGAACGCCTTCCCAACGTAATTCCATATTATAATTTAATCCACCACGGATAATATGTAGATGGCTGTCGTTCAAACCCGGAATCACCCGACGAGCATTTAGATCAATCACTTTGGTTGAATCTTTTGCCAACTTCATGATCTGACTTTCATCACCTGTGGCAACCACTTTTCCATCGGCAATCGCAATCGCAGTTACCTCAGGATGCTGAGCATCCAGTGTGGTAATTTTACCATTCTTAAGAATTAGTTCTACATCAGTCATGATCATCTCCATATCAATGAATATGTATATCTATCGGGCTTATTTTGCAGGTACAGCAGCAATTACTTCATGCTGAGTCGTGGTTCTTTCGGGTGCTTTGTGGACCATGGTATACGCATAATCGACGCCCATACCATAGGCACCTGAATGCTCTCGAACAATATCCATCACAGCATCATAGGTTTCTCGATGTGCCCAATCACGTTGCCATTCAAGCAAAACCTGTTGCCATGTCACAGGGATAACTCCGGCTTGAATCATCCGTTGCATTGCATAATCATGGGCTTCTTTAGATGTTCCACCAGAAGCATCAGCAACCATATAAATTTCATAGTCACCTTCCAACATCGCACCGAAAGCAAATGTGATATTGCAAACTTCAGTCCACAATCCAGATACGATAATTTTTTTACGATGATTTGCTGCCAGTGCATCACGAACCTTTTGATCATCCCATGAATTCATAGAGGTTCTTTCAAGTAAAGCAGCCTCTGGAAAAACGTTTAATAATTCTGGAAAAGTGTGTCCAGAAAAACTTTCCGTTTCAACTGTTGTAATGGTGGTGGGGATATTAAAAACTTTGGCTGCTTTCGCCAGTCCTACAACATTATTTTTTAAAGTTTGGCGGTCAATCGACTGTACCCCAAAAGCCATTTGTGGTTGTTGGTCAATGAAAATAATTTGACAATTTTGTGGGCTAAGTTGTTCTAAAAATGCTTTATTCATTCTGATTTGCAACATATTTGTAAAGGAATCTATATCAAAGCAAAAATACACGTAAACCACTAGATAGTGATTTAAATACAAACTGTATCCTGAAAAGATACAATGATTGCTAAGCCTCTAACGATGCGATACTTTAATGATTAAGTTGACAATTACATTAAAATTGAATGGATAAATTAGACTGTATCAATACCTTTATCAGCGTTGTTGAGCATGGTAATTTTAGTAGTGCATCACGCCATCTCGGGATTACACGAGATCAAGTAGCGAAAAGAATTTGTCATTTGGAAACTATTTTCAATACAGCCCTTTTCATCCGTAATACTCGTAAAATGGACTTAACCCACTCTGGTGAAAAATTTTATCAACACTCTAAAGTGATTATGAGTGAGTTTGAATGGGCAACCAGTGATTTTGTCCATGACCAGAAATATCCAGAAGGAAAACTCAGAATCAATGCGCCACATTCATTTAGGCAAGCCAATCTGACTGAAATCATCTCTAAATTTATGACGCAGTACCCCAACATTAAAATAGATTTGTTTCTTTCAGATAAATTCTTAAATATTAATGAAGATAAATACGATATTGTTTTAAGAATCAGCTCAGAAATTGATGAACGTAATACGCATCTATTAAGCACCTATCATCGACACTTTTATGCAACCAGCAGTTATCTTGAAAAATATGGTAAGCCTCATACCCTTGATGAATTAAAACAACACAGCCTTTTGTTATATTCACAAGCCGATTCAAGCGCCAAAATTGTGCTGAGTAAAAATAAAAAAGAAGAAAGTATTTACTGCACGCCCAAATTAAACTGCAATAGTGGTGACTTTCTTCTGGACTTTTGCAAACAAGATCAAGGTATTATCTTTTTGCCTGATTTTTTAGCCCAAAAAGATCAAGAGGCAGGAAAAATTGTCCGCTGTTTGGAGGACTATGACTCGGCGCAACTTTACTTTTACGCGATCACCTCTTCAAAGCATAAAATGGCTAAAAAAGTTCGCTTATTTTTAGATGAACTCAAAGCATATTTTCCAAATGCAAAAAAAAACCGCTCCACACTAAAACACGATTCAATCACTCAAGTGATAATAAAATCAGCACGTCACTTATAACAGCTTGATCAAGCTATCTTTTCTGTATAATGAAGTGCTGATTGTATTCAACTGACATGCA
Organism: Acinetobacter bereziniae; assembly: GCA_009912575.1. Taxonomy (GTDB): domain Bacteria; phylum Pseudomonadota; class Gammaproteobacteria; order Pseudomonadales; family Moraxellaceae; genus Acinetobacter; species Acinetobacter bereziniae_A. The sequence goes on along the minus strand of WNDP01000006.1, from coordinate 32,701 downwards.
ATGTCTCAAAATCAGATGAGATCAAAGCATATGATTGAACACCTTTCTTGTTCAAGATTAAAAGCTATAGCCAATATTTAAATTGATTCGATATAACCACTGGTCACTATATGGTGAGACTGTTGAAGTAAAGCCGGTTGCATTAGATGCACCGCCAATGATATTGGCGTTTTTACCCCAAGTATAATCGGCCCATACCATAAATGGTGATGCGATAAACAGCATCCCTGTTGTGTTCATTTGCGAATCAGACCAGTCATCACGTTTCTTATCCATATAACTATAATCATTATAAAAACGTATTGCCTTAAGCTTACCCATGTCCTTTACAGGTAATGTATATGCTAGATTTAAACTTGCAACAGTGGCTTCTGAAGCAATGAAATATGCAGGAGTAAAGCCGTTATTGCCCATCAAAGTCATATCATTGCTCACCCCTTCAGGATTTTTAGCATCATACTGATAATGAATGACCGAGCTTTGTAAATTAAAACCTTTGTAATTGTTATCGCTGTGCACACCAACTGCATAATACTGACCATTTTTATCGGTGGTTTTATTATGCAATTGTGCAACTGCACCTGAAACGCCAAACTCTTGCTGACCAAACTCGGTTTTTAGCTTACGTACAACACGTGTATTGAATTGGTTGCGCTTTTCATTTTGATAGGCTTTTTGCGTAGGAAACGCATTATCTGCCAAATCATCATATGTTGCACTTTCAGGTGAATAACGTAAATTGCTTGCTAACATTTCAGGATAATATCCCAGTTTTATGTCCCAATCTTGGTTATGAAAGTTCCAGTTCAAACCTGGTGCAATATTATTGCCATAGCCCAAAAAGAAAGGAATATGATAGGTCCAACCGTTTTGTGGATAAGGATAAATGCTAAAAGGTTTGTAAACAAAACCTGCTTCTAAGCTGTTATTTTCATCTAGGTTATAACCAACATATGCTTTTTCAATCGAACGTTTCTCTTGATCTTGAAATAAATAACTGGCATTGAAATAAGCATCATCAAATTTACCTTTGAGATCGACCCTGAAAATATCAAAATAAAGTTTCCCATTGCCATCGTTTGGACCATCCCATGCTTCATAACGATAGTTTGACCGAATCACACCACCTAAGCTTAAAGATTCAGTTCCATCTTCATTTTTCCATGCTAGTGCTGAACTTTGTGCAAAAGTGTTGGATGTTATACCCAAATAAAATGCAGCAAGCATCACTACAATTGATGTCTTTTTCATATCTACTTCCTTTGTCTTTATTACAACGATCCTGTTGGTCTTTTTTTGTTTTATCTGTAAAACATAGTTTTTATCGCTTTGTGGGCAAATTTTTTGCCTACAAAGCGTCTTCAAATCAGCACTTGTTGCCAATGATCAGATGAATTAATACAATTTCTTTTGCGGAGGTCCCGCAAAGTTTAAGGGGCCTATCGACTTCATATCCAGTTCAATCACACTTGGACCATGAAAACCAACGGCTTCCTGAATGACTGTGCTAAATTCCTCTGCACTGCCCACTTTCCAACTTTTGACTCCCATTGCTTCTCCTAAAGCTTGATAGTCAGGGGTATGTAATTCATTAAAATATTGGCGTCCTCCAAAGTAATTATTTTGGATACCTCGCATCACCCCATAACCACCATCATTCATGATCATCAGCACCATATTGGTATTTTCTTGTGCCATGGTGGCAATCTCTCCGATACCCAACATCAAGCCGCCATCACCGACTAGACCAATCACTTTCTTGTCTGGGTTGGCAATTGAAGCGCCTATCGCAGTTGCTAGACCGAGACCAATAGCGCCAGCTAAAGAGTGAATATTGAGATTCGGTGCTTGTACTGGAAATAAACGACTGCCCCAAGTACTGCCCGACATGGTGATATCTCGGACAAAAATACCATCTTGAGGTAATGCGGCACGTAAGTGATCACAAATCAGGGCATATTGATCTAACTGAGTACGTAAAGCATCTATTGCTGCCTGTTTTGCCTGAACAATAGCTTTATCGTATTCTGCATCTACTTTTGACACACCTACTAACCCAGCCACTACGCCTTGCAACACATGTTTAGCATCAGCACAGATAAAGTGACGTACATTGTAATTACGCTGTTGTGCGACTGGATTAGCGTCGATTTGGATAATATTGTCTGGAAACTGTACTGAATAAGTTTTAGTTTCATTACTACGTAACCGCGAACCGACCACAACCAATAAATCAGCGTCTTTTAACAGTTGTTCAACTGCTGCTGAATTATGAAATGCTCCCAAACTACGAGGATGATCATCTGCCAATACACCACGTGCATGGGTAGATGACACAATAGGTATTCCCAAATCAGCAATGGCTTTAACTTCTTCCACACTTTTCAATGTACCGCCACCAATCCAAAATATCGGACGTTTGGCTCGTTTAATTTCCTGAACAATCAAATCGACTTCAACTTGCTCAGCCTGTGGTAATTCCAGTGCTTTTACTGGACCTAAGTTAAGTGGTAAATCGATTTCAGCAGCTTGTACATCTATAGGCAATTCAACGCTAACAGGGCCCATGGGTACAGTTGTTGCAACACGAATTGCTTCACGAATCACCCCTACAGCATTATCTGGACTGGTAATGCGAAATGCAGCTTTACTGGATGCTCGTAAAAAAGTCAGCTGATCTTTGGTTTCATGAATAAAACTGGCATCACGATCAAGATATTCACGTTCCACTTGCCCAGTTAAATGTAAAACTGGACTACCTGCATTCATTGCTTCGATCAATGACCCTACAGCATTTCCTGCGCCTGCGCCTGTACTGGTTAAAGCAACCCCTAAACCTTTAAAGCGCGCATGCCCATCTGCCATTGTCACCGCACCAGCTTCGCCACGAGCAGCGACAAAACGAATTTTTTCACGGCGCCCAACTGCATCAGCGATGGGTAAGTTGTGAATCGAGATAACACCATAAATACTCTCAACTTGGTGCGCTTCTAAAACCCGAGCGATTGCTTCACCTACATTTACACGTTCTGTCATTATTTGTTCCTCAAAAACTTTTTCATTCCATGAATGGATCAATCACACCAAGGATTTGGCTGTTCGCTTAATCCCATATAAATACTTTTTTGTTGCATATAAGACAAAATGCCTAAACGACCTTTTTCACGGCCTATACCACTGTCTTTAAATCCGCCAAACGGGGCAGAAATCGAGAATTTTTTATAAGTATTGATCCAAACTGTCCCCACCTCTAAAGCACGAGCAATTTGCCACGCTTTACGATAATTTTCAGTCCAAATACCTGCGGCCAATCCAAAACAACTTGCATTGGCTTGGGTGATCAAATCAGCCTCATCGTCGTACTTGATGACGACTAGCACTGGGCCAAAAATCTCTTCCTGACAGGTTTGTGCAGCATTGTCCAAACCCGTAATAATGGTCGGTAAGTAATAACTCCCTTTTGCCAAATCACCATCCGTCAATGCTTGACCACCTACCACGACTTGACCTCCTTCTTGCTTGGCCAATTGGACATATGCATCCACAGATGCCAAATGCTTAGGATTAATTAAAGAACCGAGATGCACACCTGAAGTCTCAGGATGCCCTACACGTAAAGCTTTGGTAATTTCAACTAAGCGATTGAGAAACTGATCATAGATACTGTGATGAACAAATAACCGTGAACCTGCAATACACGCCTGTCCTGCCGAACTAAAAATACCGTAAGCCACACCCTTAGCAGCCAATTCAATATCTGCATCTGGCAGTACAATGGTCGGTGATTTGCCACCAAGTTCTAAAGAAGTGGGGATTAATTTCTCCGCAACAAGATGTGCCAAATGACGGCCCGTTGTTGTCCCTCCAGTAAATGAAATTTTACGTACCAATGGATGTTTTACGATTGCATCACCAATCACAGAACCACGCCCCACCAAAACGCTTAATAAGCCTTTGGGTAAGCCAGCTTGCTCAAAGATTTTGGCAAGTTCTAAAGCAATTAAAGAGGTTGCCTCTGCGGGTTTAAGAATGACTGCATTTCCAGCAGCTATTGCAGGGGCAAGTTTTTGCACTTCACTGGCGATCGGCGAATTCCACGGTGTGATCGCTGCAACAACACCCACAGGTTCATGCACACTCATGGTCATGAAATCTGCTGCACGTTGAGTTGTTAATTCATCATTTAAGGTTTCACAAGCCGCCGCCACATAACGTGCAGTTGCGGCCGCACTCATGACCAAAGCACGTGTTTCTGTTAAAGGTTTACCATTATCACGGGTTTGTAAATGGGCTAGTTCTTCGACACGTGCTTCAATGATCTCAGCCACTTTATATAAAATTCGTGCACGCTCATGCGGCATACTGTTGCGCCAACTTGGTTGTCGCCATGCTAAATCTGCTTTTTTGATTGCTTCATCAACATCATCCAAACTTGCAGTCGAAATTTCTGCATTCACAGATTGATCAGCTGGAAACACACTCTCGATAATATTGCCTTTGCCTAATCGCCATTCACCTGCGATATAAATTTGCTTTACCATGATCAAATCCTTTTATATCTGAATTGCTTCAACGCTGTTACGACATGCACGAATCACACTCAATGCAGCTAATGTTGAGGTTTTTGGATTACTTGCCAACGGCACACCCACCAACTCAATGGTCATTTCACCAAACATGCCTTCCGCTACAATGGTGTGTTTGTTCTTGTTGATATGCGGATCAACACTTAACTCAACCATGGTTTGATCCATTCCTAAGCCTGCAAGCGCAATCGTAGCTGCAACATTGGCATTGGCTGGAAACTTCAACGCTGCCTCTCTGGCTGTGCCTTTGAAAAACACAGTTGCTTGATTTACATGTTCAAGGTCAACCAACTGTTCTGCATAGCTACCACGCCAACTGTTTGGACTCTTACAGCCCTTATAAGTGACCTTTTCCAGCCCCCCTTCTTTGGCTGCTGAAATTCCATCAATTCCTGCAATTGCGCCTGCTAGTAAATGCAGATGTGCATGATGCTGCTCAGCCGTAAGTTTGAGTTGAGTCAAAAACTCGTTGTCAGCCAAAGTTCCCACCGAAATCAAACCAATGGTCCAACCTTTTTCAAGTACTTTTTGTGCATGCTCTTTCACTGCTGCTTGCCCTGCCACTTCGATCACATAATCTGGTGTGCCATGACACTGATCAACTGAACTGATCACCTGTACATTGTTTGAAACAAGTGCCTGAACTTTTTCAACACTCCGTACAGGTACAACAATCCACTTGAGCTGTAATTCTTGAGGTAGATGGGCATACACTTCTGCGGCCATTGCGCCAAAACCAATCATCATCAACTGTTTCATGGAAACACCTTATAAATGTTTGTTAAAACCACCTGATACATCCAAAGCTGCACCTGTGGTATAAGACGCCAAAGGTGATGCCAGAAATACCAAAGCATGTGCAGGTTCTTCTGGCTTACCTAAGCGCTGCATGGGAATACCTCGGTTTTTTGCAATATCGCCCGTCCATTGTTCCCACGACGCGTTTGCGTCCGAACGGTTTTCGAAACGGCGTTTCCATTGCGCAGATTCCACCATGCCCAACAGAATCGAATTGACACGAATGCCGTATTGACTGAATTCATGAGCTAAAGAATGTGTAAGATTTAATAAAGCTGCACGTGCAGATGAGGTTGCAATCATGTGAGGTTCTGGTTGTAACGCCAATAAGGAATTGACATTGGTAATCGAACCACATTGCGACTGTTTTAAATCATTTAAAAATGCGCGAACTGGATGTAATACACTGAAATATTTCAATTCAATTTCTTTCATCCAATCTTCATCTTGAGTATTCTCAAAATTTGAAACGCGCCCTTGACCCGCATTATTGATCAACATATCAACATTACCGAGTTGCTGATTGACCTGTTGAGCAAATTGTTGAACGTCATTTTTGTCTAGAACATTACAAATTTTGGTAAAAACTTCAGCATCTGGGTATTTTTCTAAAATAGAGTTTTGCGAAGCTGTCAAACGTTGTTGGTCTCGACCACACCATGCCACTTTGGCGCCTTCAGCAACTAAAATTTCGACTGCTGCCAAACCAATCCCTGACGAGCCACCTGTGACAACTGCTACTTTTCCTTTTATGTGGAAGCTCATATCCATATCTCTCGTTTAAATCTTAATTGACTGATAAAACAATATTGTTGAACTGTTCAGGTTGATCGACATAACTCAGATGACCTGCATCTGTAATGAGATGGTAACTGCCCAATTGCATTTCTAAGTTGAGTTCTTTGATTGCTTTTGCAGGAGTTATTTCATCTTTATCACCTGCAATCAACGCACAAGGAACGTTTAATGCTGTTAAATAATTTCTGATTTCATCATAAGCCAGCAAATAAGAAGCTCGAGTGAAACCATCTAAACTAAGGTGGCTCATCACTTCATTGACCAAGGCTAAAGCCTGATCATCTTGTTTATAAATCAAATACGGTCCACGACATGCCGCCATACCTGCATTACCCAGTGTTTTCAGCATATTCGGACGTTTTTGATAAACTTGAGTTTTCACATCTTCGCTCGAACGTTGATAGCCTTGCGCTGGGTTCGCAAGAATCAAGGCACTCACCCGCTCAGGATAAAGATGAACAAAAGCACTGGCCTGTAAAGCGCCAAGGGAGTGACCAATCAAAATTGCCTTGGAAATATTCAAAGCGTCCAACAAGCCAGACAAACGTTGCGCATAATCTGTTGCATTCGGTTGAGACGTATGTAAACCCTCTGATTGACCATAACCTGGCGCATCCCAAGCAATCACATGAAAATAACGACTGAGTACCTCAAGCTGATTGATCCAAGATGCTGAACCTGAACTAATTCCATGTAGTAAAACCAAGTACTGCCCTTGTCCCGCTTCACGGTAAGCTTGCACAGCATCCTTGATGATTACGGTTTTAACTGGATATTTGGCTAATACATCAATCAGTGTCATCATTTCATTCCTTTTATGGAGATCTGATCAAACGATTAACGTTTGATTTGAGACAATGGATGCTCAGGTGGATAGTTTGGAATCGTCGGTTTGCCAGCACCTAACATGACGCACATCAAGGCATCTTCTTCACCAGGATTAAATAAACCACGATAAATACTTGGTGGAATTGAAATTAGATCACGCTCTTTCAGCTTGGTTTGGAATTTCTCACCGTTATGCTCAATGAACAGATCAATCTCACCACGTAGCATGAAAAACACCTCCTCCACATCATGATGAATGTGCAAAGGGCCTTCACACTGAGGCGGGAGCACCATAGTAGAAAACGTAAAGTTTTCGGCTGGAACAGTATTATTGTCATTGGCAACTCCTGTTGCTCCTGTCCCCATATAGCGCATTTGCGCGCGACGATATTTCGGGTCATAGTCAGCTTGAAACTTCAAAGCATCAAAATCATATTTGCGTGTTTCAAAACGAGCAATTCGTGCATTTAACCAATCTTCTAAACTTGTACCGTTCGGTTGAGTCCATGTTTCAAATTGTTGAGTAGTCATTTTTAACTCCTGAATATCTTTGATTAATAACGTTTCAATAAAGGAAGCAAGAAGAATGATCCAATCACGGCAACTGCTGCCAAAAAGGTAATTCCTAAATTAAAACTATGGGTTTGCATTACAATGTAGCCAATCAAAACAGGTGCGATTGCACTGGCAAAATTACCTAGACCATTGAAAATTCCACCTGCGGTTGCGCCCACATCCGCTGTAGTCACTCGAGCGAGTAAGGCAAATACTGCAGCGACACCAAAGCCCCATGCCATGGCGCTTAAAGACATTGCTGCGATGACTAAAATTGGATTGGTCATAATGACCATGACATACATAAAAATTCCTGCGACCAATAAGCCACTAAAGACTTGGATAGCACGGCGCCCTAGCTTGTCGGAAAGAAATGCACCAATCACTTCGCCCAGTAACATGGCAATAAATGGGAAGCTGGAATAAACACCAAACTCTTTAAGATTAAAGCCCTTGTCTTGAATCAAATAAGAAGGTACCCAACTGTTTAAGCCCCACAAATAAGTCATCAATGCAATATTGAAAATACACACCAACCAAAATGAACTGTTCTGCAACAACGACTTGGTGTTTTGAATATGTCCTTTAAAGTTGATACGTTTATTGGTTGACTCCAACTCAATGGTTTTCTTCAGTTGTAAATTACGCAATCCAAATACAATGGCCAGTAATGCAATTACGGTTAATCCTGCCATGACAAAGAATGTTGTATGCCAATCATGATGTGCGAGTACTGCTGCTGTGATCGGAAAGCCCAGAAAAGCCCCAATCGGTGTACCCAACAGAAACATCGTCGATGCACGTGCTTGCTGATGATCTGTATAAGTTTGTTTTACAATCGAATAAGCCAATGCAAATAAAGGACCCTCAGCCAAACCCAGCAAAACACGTAAGATCAACATGCCTGTATAGTCGGTGGTAAACCCCATACAGAACATCAGCAAACCCCATGAAGCAACACTCCAAAACAGCATTTTCTTTGGATTAAAAATATCACCCAAAAAGCTTAAAAATACTGATGAAAAACCATAGGCCAGTAGGAAACTGGTCATGAGCCATCCCAGTTTTGCTTTGTTTTCGGCAATGCCCATCGCACCTTGAAAGTGAGGGTCAGCAAATAGTACAGCGATACTAATTTTGTCGAAGAATGCCAAAACGACACATACCATGAGGACAAAAGCAGGAACCCAATGCTTTAATCCACTTTTTTCTTCATTACTCATATTTCATTCCTTCGATTGAGTCATGAACCGTACTTAATGCCTATGGTTTTAATTTCATGACATTAAATTCAGGGTCTACCAATAATTGTGGGTCTAATACTGTACTGGACTGCATCCAGCGCTTTGCCAGTTTGACCAATTTTGCATCGTTAACTGCGATCATGTTCAATAATCGATTGTGCTCATCCAGATACAAATAACTGCACTGCTCTGCTGAGTTTTGACGACACACAATCTGCTTGTTTTTTTCTGCTTGGTAAGTCCCTAAAATCTGGATATTGTAGTGATACTGGTCTGACCATAACCAAGGAATATCTAGATATTCGGTATCCATACCGAGCATTGACTTTGCAGCGGCAATAGCTTGATTTTGGGCATTTGCCCAAGACTGTATGCAATAGCCCAAGCCTGGATGTATCGCGACATCACCTGCGGCGTAAATATCTTGGTCAGACGTTTGTCCAAAACCATTGACCACGATGCCATCTTTAACTTCTAAGCCCGCACTTACACCCAGCTCTTTCGCAATCTCTGCACCAGCACCCACAACGACACAGTCGAACAAGACACTTCGATGCGGATGATTTAACACTTCAACTTTATTTTGTCCCGCATCAACCAAATGTAGATTTTTACTGTCTAAGTGAATCTGAGTACCTTGCTGTTGGTGTAGGTTTTTCAGAAATTGTGATACTTCTGGGCTCACACTACGTGCGCAAAGGCGATCAGCATATTCAAAGATATGTACCTCTTTACCTTGTTGACGAGCAGTTGCTGCGATCTCTAAGCCAATCCAGCCTCCGCCAATCACGGCTAATTTTTGTGTCTGATCTAAAATGGCTGACAATCGTTCACAATCTTGGACATTGCGTAAAGTCACCACATTGGGAATAAATTGCCATGAATTGACAGGAACCCGAGCTCGACTTCCTGTAGCAATCAATAATTTGTCATAAGGTAAAATTTCACCACTATCTAAAACCACATTTTTCTGCTGGCGATCCACATGTGTCGCAAGCGCAGGTTTATGCCATTGAATATTAAAGTCCTGAACCTGTTCAGGAGAAAATAAATGCAGGCTTTCATAGCTGGCTTGTCTTGATAACACCTGTTTTGACAGGGGTGGACGTTCGTAAAATACACGGTCTTCATTTGAAACCACATGAATCTCACCTGAATATCCATTTTGACGCAGTGTACTGACAGCCCAACCTGCGGCTTGTCCTGCACCCACGATCACCACTCTTTCCATAGCTTGTGCTCTCAACTCAGGCGTGTTTTACACAGGTTTAACTTGTCTACGGGTCTGATCATCCAAACCACCTTCAATGGCCCATTCTGTGAACAGTTCTAGGCGATGCTCTTCCACGCGTGGCTGCCATTCTTCCGTCAAATAATCATCATTGGTGTAATATTCAAATGCTCCACCTAAAGGTGAGTTGACGTACCAAAAATAAGCCGAAGAAATTGGATGACGACCTGGACCAATAAAAGTTGACCATTCAGAACGGTTCATGTTTAAGCCACCGCCGATCACTTCATGAATATCACGTACGACAAATGCGACATGATTAAGCCCAGCAGGTTTATTCGGTACTGATAGCAAGAACAAATCATGGTGATAACCTTGGCCGCGGCAACGTAAAAAGGCTCCACGATTGCGATAGGCATCTGATAAGAAAAAACCGATCTTTTCGATATAGAACGACTCTGTTTTTTCCAAGTCAGGGGTAAAAAACACCACATGACCAATCGCGACAGGTTGTCCTTTTTGATAAACGGGACTTGCTGCATTTACTCGATTGATACTGCCGTATTGGTTAATTCCTTCTGTTTTTAATGCTGGTAATTCATGGGTAAAACTTTGCTGAAAGCGAATGGTCATGCCATTCGGATCAAGACATTGCAGCATATCAGCAGACTCTTGATAGCCTTCTACATCTTTTAGACGCAACGATAAATCAGTTAAATCCTGTGAGTTCTCAACCCCCCAAGTTACTTCTCGCAAGGTTGAACCAGTTTCAATCGCCTGTGGCAAACGTAAATCATCACAGTCAAATAAATAAATCTTGCTCGCATTTTGGGTTTGATAAAGATCGGTTCCATCGATATCCGACTCGATTTTTTGGAGACCAAAGTCTGCCAAAAATTTATTCGAAGCAACTCTGTCTTCTACACCAAATTTTAAAATTTCAATCCCTGTAATCATCGGATACCTCTTCAATTAAAGACAAAGCCACCATTGACTGGAATATTTTGCCCAGTCACGAATGAGGACAAATCAGACAGTAAATATAGTGCTGTTCCATTTAAATCTTGTGGTAACTGCTGTCGTTGTATTGCTCGACCATTGACATATAAATCGTGGCGTTGTTGTGGGACATATGCTGTGGCCTCAACCAAGGTTAGACCTGGAGACAAGGTATTGACACAGATATTGAACTGCCCAAGTTCCCTTGCCATAGAACGGGTCATTGCAATTAATGCACCTTTGCTCGCCACATAAGCCATCAAATTTGGCGCACCCCATAAAGCGGTGTCTGAAGCAACTTGAATCACTTTGCCAGTGGCTGACTGTTTGAGATAAGGCACACAAGCCTTAGTCACCAACCAAGTGCCTTTAACATTGATGTTCATGACTCGATCCCAAAGCTCCATGTCATAGTCCATCATGTCCTTCCCACCAACATTGGTTGCAAGTGCAGCACAATTAACCAAACCATCGAGTCCAGATAATTGGGCAACAGCTTGCTCAACAGCCTGTTGAATTGAAGTGCTATCTGCCAAGTCAATCGTGACAGCATCTACATCAAGCCCTTTGGCCTTTAATGCCTTCGCCTCTTCAGCAAGCAGGTCTGTCAAAATATCTGCCATAACCACTTGGGCACCTGCTTCCGCAATAGCTTGGGCAAAGTCTCGCCCCAGACCTCTGGCTGCGCCTGTGACAAGGACTTTTTTACCTTGCAACAATGCCATGTTAACCATGCGCTTCTTCCTGCAACTCAATACGATTTACACTTTTTAAATTGGCAATTTTCTTTAATTGCTTTTCTGCTTCTTTTTTCATTAAACGACGCAGACGAGATAGTCCAACATCATGTTGATAAAGAAATTCCTGCTGACGTGCGTGTGGCGCAAGGTTTTCTAAAATAATGCGATCTTGCTCAAGCACATCCCAATGTAATTTTTCTAAATGGTTGCGGTATAAGAAACGCCAAACATTACGCTGCCAACCACTCACTTTACGACAACGCCAAAAAAATACACGAGTGTTGTTGGCATCGATTGGCGTAGCATAACCAACAATCCAAAACTCTCCACCGGGCCCAAAGTCTTTACGATAAGGTATCGACAAGCGCAACCAGCTTGCTCCAGTATTGGCATATTCAACCCAATCAAAGTTCACCCCGACTTGACCTTCTTTTTCAAAAACAAAGCCATGTTCTGTTGAACGGTGTTTCATTTCCGCAGTACGGTCGCCTTCAGCCATTGAATGCGAAGTACAATGTAAATAACTGCCATGCATAGGGTCCATCACGTTATCGATGGCATATTGATGATTGACTTTCCAATCTGCCTGACACAGAAATGAACTCCATGCCTCACTGGCCAATTGTTCTGGAAATTCAAGTGGCTTTGCTGGTTCTTTGGCATCAATACCAAACCACATAAAAATCGCACCATGCTGTTCAATCACTGGATAGCTTTTGACGCAACTGGTGCCTTTCATTGGACATTCATGCACTGCGGGTACATCTTCAACAACACCATCATGGCGGACTTCGACACCGTGATACCAACAAGCCACACGATTGCCCAAATTCCAGCCCAAAGAGAGGCGAGCGCCACGATGCGGACAGCGATCCTCTAAGGCATGTACTTGGCCCTGATCATCACGCCACACCACAATGTTTTCGCCCAAGCGTGTAATTCCAACAGGATTAGCTGCAACTTCCCAACTGGCTAAAACAGGATGCCATTGATCACGTAGACCTAAATCTAAATACTCTTCCACACTTGGTGTTACGGATACTGCTGCATTCATCTCTTTTCTTCCTTGAATCAATAACCTAAACGTTGCATTTCGTCTGAGAATGTTTCAGACGTCCATGCTTCACCAGATTCACAGCGAAAACCTTGCTGATTTAAAGATTGGACAAGCTCATCTAGCTCAGTGATCCCTGATGAAAAAGCTTGAATTAAGTATTGAACAAAATCCTGTTCATAGACCGTGGGCGCTTTATAACGGGTTTGCCACACCAATAATTCAGGTTGCCCCGGGATTTGAATATTGTTTATTCCTGCTTCAGTTGCTGGCGTGGCATGAATCCAGTTCGCGAGCTTCTCATTAAATGTATTCATGAGATTCCATCCTTCTTAATGAAACTTACAGTTGAATTTGGACATCCTGCCCTTCAATCCGCACGGGATAAGTACATAAATCACGACATCCCGGACCACTTTTTAACTCACCAGTGGGTATATCAAAAATCGCCTCATGCAATGGACATTCCACAGTCTGATCTTCAATAAAACCTTCTGTTAATAAAGCGAAGGCATGTGGACAAACATTTTCGATTGCAAAATATTGATCATCGATGAAAAACACACCAATTTTTTTACCGTCGACATCAATGGCTTTAGGCTCATCTTCGGTAATGTCATCTTGCTGACAAACTGAGATCCAACTCATTTTTGCATCCTTAATTTGTTTTATATATAAAACTTAATTTAGCATTTAAAACATAACGAATAGCATAAGCTTTGATCATTTTAATTGTCAATTTTTATATTTTGTTAATTATCAATGTATTAATAAAAAATCACATTTTTGTAAGTTTTTTAATGAAAAAAATGTTTTATATATAAACATTGAGATAAAAAATTTGCTGATTAAAATACAACAGTTCCTTTTAGAGGAATTTCATGATGAACACAGGTTAACTTAACAATGAATTCAACAACGACAGATGTTCTTTTAGAGCAAAATGCGGAATCCAATACCGATGAGCGCTATTTAGTACCCGGCTTGGTACGTGGCTTAGCCATATTAAAATTATTTGATCAGCACCATCAGGAAATGACCATTTCTGAAATTGCAGAGAAATTAGATGTCAATCGTTCAAGTGCTTTTCGTTTAATTCACACGCTTGAGTTTTGTGGTTATTTAAGAAAAATGTCGCAAAAAACGTATGCCTTAAATAGCAATGTGATGGAGTTGGGTTTTAATAGCCTCTCAAAATCCTCACTCACCAATATTGCTGCACCTATTATGCGAGAGTTGCGCGATAAAATTAAAATAGCGGTACATCTATCAATTTTAGAAGGTACTGATATTGTGTTTACCAGCAATGTTCAATCGATCGGTTCATTTACCAGTAATGTGCATATCGGAACCCGTTGGCATGCGCATGCCACGGTCATTGGACAATTATTGCTCTCTCGTCTTGATGAGGCGGAGGTCATCAAACGTTATGAACATTTCAACGACTGGAAAGTCTACTCTGATCGAACGCCTCAAAATTTGGCAGCACTATTAGAGCGTTTAAAATACGTTCGTAGTCAAAGCTTTATGATTAGTTGGGGACACTTTAATACCGATATGGCAGCCAGCGCCGCACCGATTTATAATCAAGCCACGCAAGAAATCGCTGCCGTGCTTTCAGTCAGTTGCCCACTCAGCACCTATTCAGAAAATGTGTTTAAAAATGAAATCTCTCAAGATGTCGTGGACTATGCAGATAAAATTTCAAAGTTCATTTATATGCAGTAAATTGCTTTACTTGAATAATGAGTTCTATCGCTGTCATTAACTCAATACTGTGCATAGTCAAAATGATTAGTGAATAAGCATAAATTCGGCAAGTTCAACAACAAGCACCATTCTTGGTGCTTGTTGTTGAAAGCTTTTAAAGCTAAATCATAGCTTTGCAACACAACATCTATAACAAACATTAAGATGCTTTTTGCTTAACATCACTTATGCAAATATTGTTGCTATGCTGACCTGAAAACACCTGACTCGCAAAATCAAATGCATCGGTTTGAGATGCAGGAATGACTGAGCGATGTGTTTCACCTGAATATTCCTGATATTCAACCACCCCACCTCGCGAACAAAAATCAGCAACCATTTTAGATGTTGTCACAGGTGTCACTGTCGTCTCATCCTGAGTACCTTGAATAATTAATACAGGAACTTTCATTGTCTGTGCAGATGGATCTTGTCTCTGTTTCAAGAATTTAGCGATTTTGTTATAATCAGTGCCTGCATTTAAATATTCCCCAGACTGTAGTTGTTTCAGTTTAAATAGCGGTGCAAGACATTGTGTTTTTGCTGTTTCAAGTTGCGGTTTCATGGGAGCTTTAAGCAATTTATCTAAGTCGATACTTGGATCTACAATACTGGCCCCGAGTACAGTGACCGATAAAAACGGTTGAGCATGGACAACGCCACCATTCACAGCATTGTCCATAAATTTTAGAATCCCTGGTCCTACAGGTGCAATCGCGATCGCACCTTTCAAGGGATATTTTCCACCAGCTTGCTGTGTAAGACCCGCGACCCACAAAGCTGCACCGCCACCTTCACTGTGTCCTACGACAATCCATTCATTGCTGAGTTGATCAGAATACCGATGCGCAGCGGTCACTATATCCGTCAAAGCAGCCGCATTACTTGGTCCATCTAGCAACGGTCGATGTCCAATTTCACCTCCCCAGCCTTCATAATCTGTTTGCAATACAGCATAACCACGTTTTAGCCATTCATTAAGATAGGCATCTCGCGTCGAATTATCTGAAGCTGAGGGCATACATTGAGGTGCAAAACCTGTGGTTCCACTGCCCCAACTGATTACAGGATATCCACCTTGAGGAGCTGGCATTTTAGGCAGTGCGATTGTTCCCTTTACAGTAATCGGCTGACCATTAAATGATGTCGTTGTATATGAAATCTGCACATTTTTTGAAGCTTCTAGCAACGCTGTGGATCCATTAAACTCCTGCACAGATCTTAACTGTCCTTCGACGATCTTGTGACTGCTTTGAAAACTTGTACATGCGCTCAATAAGAATACAAATGCAACAAGCAGCACCATCAGTATCATTTTACTTTTGCATTGTTTTGCGTTGTGAAAAATCAATTCTTCTTTGAACATGAGTAACTCCGTTGACACATTTTTTTCATTGAACTTGGCTGAATAAGACATCAACACGAATTTTGTTTTATATATAAAACTTATTTTTACATATAAATTAACTATAACAGGCTAAATATGTCATTTAAATATTTTTTACAAATTAATTCATATACTTATTATAATCATGTGAATTCTATAACGATTAATTTATATTGATTATCTGAGTTCGGTGGGTGTACCACTGAATAAAAACCCACAAAAAAACAAAGATACTTGGACAAAATCAAAGTTAAATACACCATTCCTCAAAGCACAATAAAAAAACAAATAGAACTCAATTTAGTCAGTAAATTCGTTTGAAGATTCCGATCTATTCCACCGTGTTTCGTCTCAATTCCCTCCCTTTCATTGATTTTCAAATGAATTGTCAATCAGCCGTCACAAAGGTGACACCTTGCTGTCACAAGGGCTGTTTATGGTGTTGAAATCTTTAATTATGGATGAAACGGATGTTAAAAAAATCGAAACAATGGCGCTCATATTTATTTATTTTCCCCATTTTACTGCTACTTACTGCCTGTAATGATTCGAATGATGATCAAACAACAGCCCAACCTGATGGTTCAAAAAAACCTGTTATGCGCTGTGCGCCATAAGTAGAAAAAAAATTTAAATAGGAGAAATATTGTGATTGATCGTCGTCAGTTTTTAGCAAATACCCTGAAAACAGGATTTGGTGCTGCTACATTGTCAGCTTTTCCAGCCAGCATTCAAAAAGCACTCGCTCTTCCCGCCAACAATAAAACTGGAACTATCCAAGACGTTGAACATGTCGTCATCCTGATGCAGGAAAATCGTTCATTTGATCATTATTTTGGAACACTTAAAGGCGTTCGTGGCTTTGCAGATCGTATCACCATCCCTGTGCAAAATGGACGTAGTGTTTGGCAACAGCAACGAAGTAATGGTGCACTGCTAACCCCGTTCCACTTAGATGGTTCAAGTAATAATGCTCAACGTGCACCAGGAACGAACCACACTTGGGTCGATAGTCAAAAGGCTTGGGACAATGGACGTATGTCCAACTGGCCAACCTACAAAACTGATTATGCGATGGGTTATTTCAAAGAACAAGAAATTCCATATCAGTTTGCCTTGGCCAATGCTTTCACCATTTGCGATGCTTACCATTGCTCCATGCATACGGGTACAGATGCTAATCGCTCTTTTCATTTAACTGGAACCAACGGCGCAGTACCGACCAGCACAGCTTTCGTAAATAACGAATGGGACTGGATTGATGGTGATCCGAAAAATGTGGATATTGGCTATACATGGAAAACTTATGCTGAACGCTTAGAAGAAGCTGGGGTCAATTGGATTTGTTATCAAAACATGCCAGATGAATGGGGAGATAATATGTTAGGTGCATTCCGTACCTTTAAAAAAGCCAATATTGATTCTGGTTATCCTGTTTCGAGTGGTGGCGCACCTAATAGCCCATACAATGCTGCAGCACAAAAACTACCATATAAAGCCTATGATGCCAGCACAGACAATGCGAAAAATCCACTGTATAAAGGGATCGCTAACACATTACCTGGCAATAAACCTGAAGAGTTTTTAGATGCATTTAAAAATGACATTAAAACAGGAAAGTTACCCCAAGTTTCTTGGATCAATGCACCCTCCATATATTGTGAACACCCTGGACCATCAAGCCCAGTACAAGGGTCATGGTTTATTCAAGAAATATTAGATGCTTTGACTGCGG
Source organism: Acinetobacter bereziniae (assembly GCA_009912575.1). Classification (GTDB taxonomy): domain Bacteria; phylum Pseudomonadota; class Gammaproteobacteria; order Pseudomonadales; family Moraxellaceae; genus Acinetobacter; species Acinetobacter bereziniae_A. Next base: position 14,997 of record WNDP01000006.1, on the reverse strand, counting down.
TCCCTGAGGTTTGGAGTAAGACCGTCTTTCTGATCAATTTTGATGAAAATGATGGTTATTTTGACCATGTACCATCGCCATCTGCACCAGCATTACTCGCGGATAATAGCTATGCGGGTAAATCTACGCTCAGCCAAACCGATATGCAGTATGAATATTATGTTCATGATGCTCCGATTGGGAGTGGCACTAATAAACCACCCAAAAAGGACAATGGCGTGTATGGACCAGGGCCTCGTGTTCCATTATTTGTGATTTCACCTTGGAGTCGCGGTGGGATAGTCAACTCACAAGTCTTTGACCATACTTCAGTATTGATGTTTTTAGAAAAACGTTTTGGGGTCAAAGAAACCAATATTAGCCCGTACCGTCGTGCAATCTGTGGAGATTTGACCACAGCATTTAACTTTAAAACACCCAATGAAGATGTTTTACCTGAGTTAAATGGAAAACAAACTCGAGATCAGGCGGATCAATTACGCTTTGCACAACAAAATTTACCCAATGTCCCAATCCCAACCAATTTACAACTTCCAATTCAAGCCAACGGTATTCGTCGTTCAAAAGCTTTGCCTTATGAATTACATACCAGTGCACGTTGTCAAAGTGATGGAACAGTAAAACTTTTGTTTGCAAACACAGGAACTCAAGGCGCAGTTTTTCATGTCTATGACAAATTAAATCTAAGCCGTATTCCACGTCGCTATATAATCGAAGCAGGTAAAACTTTGGATGATGTCTGGAATGTCAAAAAGGACAATCAAGGTCTCTATGATCTTTGGGTCATGGGGCCAAATGGTTTTCACCGTCATTTCAAAGGTGATTTGAATCGTAATCAAGATTTGCAGATCAATCCTGAAATCCGTGTTTGTTATGATATTGCCAATGGTAATGTCTATGTCGACCTGAACAATACGGGCACTAAAGATACTGAGTTTGTGATTAGCCCAGTGGTTTATCGGACTGATTCGCCATTAAAAATCACAGTAAAAGCAGGTCAAACTTCAACTCAACACTGGGAATTAAAAGATGCGTGGCAGTGGTATGATTTTGCTGTGACCTGTAGTCAAGATGCCAAGTTTTATCGCCGTTTTGCAGGAAGAGTGGAAACAGGTGCAGATTCCGTCAGCGACCCGGCCATGGTTTAATTCTTTAGCGTTTTAACGAATTCAGCCCTACCATAAGCCCCCTAGTTTTAGAATTAAGGGGCTTATGATTGGTTAATCATATGCATTCCGTCTCTAAGGCATTGCTGAGTTGCGATGCAAATCAATATACAATTCTTCAATATGGAATAATAAAATCCCATATTGAAAGAATTTTTTCTGTTTAAAGTGCACTTAATTCATTAAAACTTATAATTTAATGCAACGACTGCTGATCGCCCATCCCCCATATATCCAGTCTTATAGTTTGCAATAATTCTTGTATAATATTGCTCATCAAATAGATTATTAATATTTAAAGAAACACTGGCTTTATCGTTGAGATCATAAGCGCCATATAAACTTGTGATCACATAATTCTTTTGCTCTGCTTTGATTAAACGTGGAGCAGTACGTGTTCCCATATTGATAAAATCATAACTTGAACCATACCAATTCAAACTTCCTCCCACTCTTAATCCTGCAAGATCCCCTGTGAATTGATGATTTGTATTTAACTTCGCGGTCTGTTGAGGATTAGCTGTATTGATTTTATTGCCCGTTGCATCTTTCGTATTGTTATAAGCATAACCAAATGAAAGTGTCCATGCATCATTCAATTGTCCTAATGCTTCTATTTCAAAACCTTTGGTTTCTGCACCTTTGACCGCTCTATAACGTGCTTCAATGCCGTTAACACCTGTACCTGCAATTTGTTCAGCGACATTGTCCTTTTTAGCATAGTATATTGCTGCATTTAAATCTAAGCGATTATTAAAATAACTATTCTTTAAACCTAATTCTGTATTACTCCCTGTGACTGGATCTAAAAAATTTCCATCAATATCAAGGTTAGACTGTGGTTTAAAGATTTCTGTATAACTTGCATAGACTGTTGAGCTTGGAAAAATATCATATGTCACAGCAACATATGGAATAACAATGCTTGATTGTTGCTGCTTTGAAGTGATGCTTGTTAATTTGCCGTTGTTAAAATTTTTGGTCTTGGTATCCCAATCTGATAAACGGATACCTGTGAATAATTTAAATGGGTCTGTAATGTTCCATCTTGCATTGATGAAACTACCCAACATTTTTGTATCCGTACTTTTATCTACACCTGTACGTTGTGGTTTAAAATCAGGTGAAGCCTTACCATAAAATTGTTCGATATCTTGAATGATATTGTTTGCAGAATAAACAGGATAGCTTAAACCATATTCATTTGCTTCACGCTCCCAACCATTAAAACCAAAGACGATTTGATGTTCTCGATTAAATAAATTGAATAGACCATTTACAGTAATGTCATAAGTATTTTGATTGAGATCGCCCTCAGATGCCCAATGTGAATAACTTAAACCTGTACCATCTCGATTTAAATTACCATTATAAGCATAAGAAGTTTTAGCAAAGGCATCTAAATCTTGCCGACTAAAAGCAACCCGAGCTTTCCAATCATCATTAAATTTATGATCCAAATAGACATAACTGTTTTGTAATTTACGTTGCCATCTTACCCAATCCATTGAACCAAAGTTGTCTTTGGATGAAAAATCAGTTTTGCTCTCATCACTATAGAAAATAGGTACACCACCTCCCAAACCTTTTGGATTGTCATCTTGATAATCAATACCAACTGTTAGTTGTGTTTGCTCAGTAATTTTTGAAGTTAAGGCACCTGAAATGGTTTTAGTGTCTTTATCATAATTATTTTTACCAGTCCCCCCTTGCGATGTTGCGACAATTAATCGTGCATTGAGCTTATCATCAGCCAACAAACCACCAGTAATATCGCCTGTGAAACGACGACCATCAAAGGTATCGTAATTTGCTCCAACTTTTGCTTTAAAAGCTTGCTCTGGTCTTTTATGTACCATATTAATTGATGCAGAAGGCTCACCTAATCCTGTATTTAAGCCATTAACACCTTTTAAGACTTCAATATGATCATAAACGGCCAGACGAGGTCCTCGAGACTGTTGTGGCAAAAACTCAGCGAGTAGTGACCCTGCAATGGTGTATTCAAATCCCACACCGATGCCAATCACAAAGCGGCAAAGGAACAACATCATTGCTGACTCGACCCAATATTGAGTTAGAGAACACAAGGTAAATAAGATCGGTGCAACAAAATAAAGTTTTTGCCGTCCAATTAAACCGCCAAGCCAACCACCGAGGAAACTACCAAAAAAGATTCCGATCAAAGCCGAGGCTGCAATCATTCCCTGCCAAAAGCTTGTCAATTGTAATGCTAAAGATAGTTGCACCATTGCCACACCGACAATACTCAGTACATAACCATCTAAGAGCCATCCACCACCAGTACGGATGGTTAACAGTTGATGAAACCTATTTAAAGGTACATCTTCAATAGAAACATTATTTGTTGTCATCTCTGTCTCCGATCCCTCCAATATTGAAAGGGTGTGCTTCCTACACATTTCCCAAAATAAGGCTGAACAAAGCCTGCAAAATCGAATCAACAATTTCGCTGCAATGAAGTGCTTCTGTATTTAGGAGGACTGAATTAATTTAAATCGTTTAAATTCAAAATTTTAAAATAAGCTTTCATGATGTAGACATATTAACTCTCCAATCCAGCTTTCATTTGCCCCCACCATAGGGTTGCATTTACACCTATGGATAAAAAGGGTTCTGGTGGAACTTTATTCGGTCCAGATGTTGCCAGTAAAAAGTCAATTAATTCACTCCGTTCGCCTGCAAGCCAATCTGCCAACAATGTTCCTGTCACCGTACCACGTGTAATGCCAAGTCCATTGCAACATAGTGCACCAAAGACATTTGGCGCTAACTGTCCAAAAAAGCCTTTATGATTTTGTGAAAGCGCCAGTGAACCACTCCATGTATATTCAAAATCCACCGCAGGTAACATGGGGAATCTGTTCTTAAAAGACTGTTCATGGCGTTGTAGAAAACGTTTTAAGCAATGTGGCTTAGGTTGACCGTTGGGATTAAAACTAAAACTGTTTCGCATCAAAATACGATGGTCATGAGTACGGCGTACAGTACTCCCAAAAGGATCAGAAGGAATCACGCCCCAGAAATCTTTACCACCCAGTTGTGCTTGTTCAGTTTCTGTCAAAGGTCGTGTCATGCTGGCATAGAGAAAAACCGGCAACATGGTGCGTTGAATCTGTGAAAAACCAAATCGTTGCCCAAAAGCATTATTGGCAAGGATCAGTTTATCAACGATGATTAGTCCATTTTCATGTTTTAGAACAACTTTATCCCCATATTCAACTTCAGTAATTGCTGTATTCTCATACAGTGTGACATTGGGAGGCAGACTGTCCGCCAAACCTTTTACCAATGCCGATGGCTGTAATAAAATCGTTCCTGGGGTAAACAATGCCTTTTTATAAAATGAGGTTCCAATGTGATTCGGCAAATCCTGTTCACTGATCACTTGATAATCTTACCCGAGCTTATCTAAGCCACGCTGGTATGCCTCGAGTACTGCAATACCCCGATTTTCAACTGCACCTTGATATTTACCACTACTGCGCATATGACAATCAATGCCGTGCGCTTTTACCTGTGTTTGAAGTAGTGATTGACCCAGTAAATTGAGCTTTAAGGTTGTTTTGGCAATTTCGATATCACCAATATAATCTTCTGCGCCAATATCGTGAGGGAGATCTATCGCAAAGCCTGCATTGCGTCCTGCTGTACCATATCCGACTTCCTGTGCTTCAATTAAAATCACTTCATCATGAGGAAAATGTTCTGCCAAACGTCTTGCTGCTGCCAGTCCTGTATATCCCGCACCAATCACAGCCCATCTTGCAGTACTTGTGCCTGTATGGCGTGCTTTAACTTGCCTTTGATGGCTCAAATGATACCAAGCGCATTGTTGATCATCTGCGGGTAAGGCGGTGACTTTTGTCATCTTTATCAAACTCCATTGATATATTCACTTCATATTCCACTGTGAAGTGAGCAGGTATGTTTAAATCTTTCGTTGATCAATATGAAATGGGCACTTCTATGCCCACAGGCACAACATATTCAGTCATTCGACGACGCGACAAATCCATATGCAATCTGATGATCTCACCAGCTTCGCCTGCATTGTGAGCTTCAATGGCTTCAATGATTTGCTCATGTTGTAAAACCGCCGTATTCAAATCTTCTTGCATATCCTCTGTGGTTGGAGAGCGATAAAAGATTTTGCCTAAACGAGCATGATCAATCAGTAAACGTTCCAAACTTGGTAATAAATATGGGTTATGTGCAATCCTGCCAATTTCCAAATGAAATTGATTGTTATAATAAACTCGCCCTTCTATATCGCCTTGATCAATCGCTTCTCGAAAGCATTGTTGAATCTGTTTCAGTTGTTGAATTTCGATTTGTGTCGCATTGATGGCTGCTAATTGCGTGGTCGAAATATAAATTAATGGCGCAAGCCAAGAAAAAGTTTCGAAGCGACTGATGGCTCATTGAAGACACACGTGTCGCACGATTTGTCTCAAGTTCTAAGTATCCCTCAGCAGCCATTTGTCTTAAAAGTTCTCTGACGGGCGAACGAGACAGACCAAACTCTTCACTTAGCGACACTTCATCGACAACAGCACCCGGTGCTAATTCCATGCTAATAATTCGGCGTTTTAGTGTTTCGGCTAAACGTATTTTCTTGTCCATAACAAACCTCTGCGTCCCTGAACTTGATGTGTTTCTTAAACTATTCAAGTTGTGTCGACACTTTGTATAATCTCCACTTTTTCAAATCATACAATGTGTCGACAATGCAAAAGATAATAAAAAGGACAGAAAATATAAGAAATTTACTCGACTCATATATTTTTTATGTAGCAAATCGGAAAAATCAAACAAAAATTAAATTTATTGATGAATATCAGATATTTATAATAAATTTATATAAAGTTTTGCAGAAAGATAAAATTCAGAAAGGTCACACACAATCGTTTCAAATAAGATTGGATTCTAAAAATGCTGTTAGTACGTGGTATTAAATACTGATTTTTTGACAAATATGAGCAAACTAAAGATTGATTTTAATGATAATTCAGTGACTTATATGAATCCACCTCAAAAGCATTGTTCAAGATCAATGCGTATTGGCATTCAGCAATAATGAAAGTGAAAAGATTTTTAGTTTGTATTGCATACCCTCCCTGCAATCATCATTTGATTGAAGAAAAAGCTTCCTTTTATTGCGCCATCATCGTTCATTTTTTAATTTTGAATACACCATAGAAGACATCATAGTTAAATTACAAATTAGTCATTTTTAAGAAATTCTAAACATAGAAATAAAAATGTCATGATCCGTGACTAGACTCAAATTGAACAAAAAAAAGCCACTATTATTATTCAAAGGGTATTTGATCTATGTTCTTTCTAAAAATGACCAAGAGGAAAAAACTTCTCGCATTCAGCTTGTTAGCAATCCTCGGCGGTACAACCATGACAGCCTGTTCAGACAATGACAAAGAAGATCCACAAGTGGTTAAACCCGTCAAACCAGTTGCGAAAAATGTCATTTTCTTCTTGGGTGATGGGATGGGTATAACCACCTTAACTGCTGCACGCATCTATTCCGTGGGTGAAGATGGCGATTTAACCATTGATCGATTGCCAGAATCCGCTTTTGTACGGACATTTTCTGAAGATGGACAAGTCACAGACAGCGCTCCATCTATGGCTGCATATATGACTGGCGTGAAAATGAAAAACGAAGTTATTTCTATGCAAACAGGGACTGTTGCTACCCCACCAAATAGTAATAATGGTACAAGTAACTGTGACAATTCGGCTGACAATAAAGACAAAAAACCAGCGGAAACACTTCTAGAATTGGCCAAAGCTCAAGGTATGGGCACGGGTATTGTCACCACAACCCGAGTAACTCATGCTACGCCTGCAACCACCTATGCTCATGTTTGTCACCGTGATGCAGAAAACGATATTGCAGCACAACTGGTTCCAGGAGGCAAAGGCACGGGTTATGCGGCATATAACACTAAGCTCAAAGATGGTGTCGATGTCATTCTCGGTGGTGGTTTAAGACAATTTAAACCAAGCACTGCGGGCGGTAAACGTGCCGATGGACGAGACCTCATTCAGGAAATGCAAAAGCAAGGCTATAACTTTGTGGCAAATGGAACTGATTTTGCAAAAGTCGATCCAAGTAAAACTCAAAAACTTTTAGGCTTATTTAATTCCAGTCATCTCAATTATGACCTTGACCGGATCAATAAAAAAATTGATGAACCGAGTCTTGCCGATCTCACCAGTAAGGCGATTGATGTATTACAAGCCAAAAATAAAAGCTTTTTCTTGATGGTGGAAGGTGGCCGTATTGACCATGCACTCCATGACACCAATGCAAAACGAGGACTTCAAGACACTGTGGCTTTTGACAATGCAATTAAAACTGCAATTGAAAAAATGAAAAAAACAGACCCTGAACTCAAAAATACATTGATCGTTGTCACTGCTGACCATGACCATACAATGGTTCTGAATGGCTATGCAAAGCGTACAGGGAAATATGTTAAAGGTGGAGAAACCAGTGTTCTTGGACTGGTTAAAAACTATAACGGTGAAGGTGTAGCAAAAGATATTAACGGAAATCCGTATGCCATTATTGGATTTGGTACAGGTAAAAAACGTCTTGATTTTGATCGTAAAGAGCCACGTGGTGCGCTCGTCGACAATGATATTTGTAACCCGGTTAAAGGGCCTATTGGAAACTATAAAGACAGCCTCGGTACAGACATCAGCACTGTTGGTTGGTGTACAGGGGTCGCCTCAGATGACTTCCAACAAGAGGCTGTCGTTCAGACAGGTTTCGCTGATGATGAAACACATGGAGGAACAGATGTATTTTTAGGTGCAATTGGAGCTGGATCAGAAAACTTTTACGGCAGTCTAGAAAATACTGAAGTGTTTCAACGTATTCGTAAAGCCATTGGCCTATAAACAAGGAATAAAATCATGTCAAAAAATATAAATCGAGACAAAATCAACCTCGGGTCGTCCATGATTGCTGCCACATTATTACTGAGTAGTATGTCTGTTCAAGCAGCGGGTGAAGCCAAAAATGTGATCTTCTTTCTAGGTGATGGTATGGGACCAACCGTGGTCACTGCCAGTCGAATATATGCTTATGGTGAATCAGGTAAACTCACCATGGATACATTTAGCCGTGCTGTGCGTATCAAAACCTTTTCTGAAGATGGGCAAACGACGGATAGCGCACCTTCAATGGCAGCCTATATGACGGGACAAAAAACCCGTAATGAAGTGATTGGGATGAGTCCCGGCACAGTAGCGATAGAACCAGCAGCAGGCAAAGCACCAGATGGTACACAAGTTTCAAATGCTATAAATCGTTGCCCAGAACCAGGTTCAAACGCTGCAGCAGGAACGCCTGCAATCACGATTCTTGAATTAGCAAAAGCCAAAGGCAAAAAAGTTGGGGCAATCACCACAACTGAATTGACCCATGCAACTCCTGCTGCAACTTTTGCACATGTCTGTAATCGAAATGCCCAATTTGAAATTGCCCGTCAAATTATTCCTGGTGGAGCTGGCTACAACAGTAAACTACTTGATGGTGTAGATGTATTGATGGGCGGTGGTCGAAATCACTTCACCCCATACAGTACAAGCAATAGTAGAGGACGTATTGATGGACGTAATTTATTAAGTGAACTGTCAGCAAAAGGTTATACCGTTGCTGCAAATAAAGCCGAAATGCAAGCTGCGCCACTCAACAAAAAATATATTGGTCTTTATACGGCAACTTCTCACCTTGCCTATGATCTAGATCGTTTGAATGGTAAGGCACCAGATCAACCTAGCCTTGCGGAAATGACCGTAAAATCACTCGAAATGCTACAAGCACAAAGTGGCGACAAAGGTTATTTTTTGATGGTAGAAGGCGGTCGTATTGACCATGCCTTGCATGGCACTAATGCCAAACGTTCACTACAAGATACCATCGCCTTTGATAATGCAATCAAAGCAGCTTTGGACAAAGTGAAACAAACTGATCCTGATCTCAAAAATACTTTAATTGTGGTCACAGCAGATCATGACCACACCTTAACCTTTAATGGCTACAACGCGCGTACAGGCAAAACCACATCGACGAATCCGGGGATTTTAGGCTTAAGTTATTTATATGCTGTTGCTAACACAGCTGCTGCACCAAATCGCATTTTGGCGGATGGTAAGCCTCATGCTCCTGCCCTCGATGTGAATGGTCGCAACGGTTCAGTACTGGTATTTGGTAATGGTGGTGGTCCTCGTCCGACTTCCCGTGTCAACATTTCTGAACAAGATGCTGCCTCTGATGATTATCTACAAGAAGTTGGGATTCGCATGGGTGCGCTAGGTTCTGAAACCCATGGTGGTGGTGATGTCATGCTATATGCAGAGGGTGCAGGCTCATCCATTTTTAAAGGAACACGTGATAACACTTGGGTCTTTAGTAAATTAAAAGAAGCCTTTGGATTTTAAATTCAACCCTATTTAAAAACCTCAGCGATGAATACCTAGCTGAGGTTTTCTTACTGATACAGGATTATTTATGCGTTCAATTATTGCCTTTTTTTTATTTATATTTCTCATCCATAGTGTTCAAGCTGCACCGCTACTTCAAGCAACCATTAGCCGAGAATCACAGGTGATTGGCAATGATGGCGTCACCCACACTTCGGTATTTCAGGAACGCATGTATCGAGATCAGAATAATGTTTGGCTTGAACGAGTTCTTCCAAAACATCATCAACATTCAACCGATGCTAAAAATAAAACCAGCCATAAACACCTAGACTTATCTGAAACGGCACAACATTATTTTCTCGACAATAAAAAATCAACACGACTTAATTTGGTTTTGCCTGAGGATAAAACCGTCATTCATTTACAAACTGTTGATATTGAAATGCTGGGTTTGACTAACTGCTGGACTTGTGTCTTTTCCATTTTTGACTCCCAATCAGTGAAAAAAATGAAAATCACTCAACAAGGTAATGGCTATACTTGGTATGAGAGCCAAAATGCAAAAAATAAGATTAAAATCAAATGGGCAAAGTTACAGCCTGACCAAAACCCACATCCAACAAGTGAATATTACGCCACCATGGACTCAATATGGAAAATTCATCTCGAAAGAATATGCAGACTTTGGGGATTGAACTTAGTTAAGGAGTAGATTCAATAAAATTTATCGAGCTAATCAACTTAGCTCGAAATATTCTAATACCTACAAAAGTGAGCGCACCCTCTTCACTTTAAAAATTCAAATTTACTGCAAGTAGTGCCAATACAGCTGGTACTGCTTGTATATAAATAATTTTTTTACTAGCAGTCAGTCCCCCATAAATACCCGCCACCAACACACAGCCTAGAAAAAAATTCGCCAATGCTGTTGCATAAATTTCAGGTGCACATAAAGACCAAAATAAACCAGCAGCAAGAAAACCATTATACAGACCTTGATTTTGCGCCAACACCTTAGTCAATTGTGCTTTTTCCAGCGTGTTCCCAAACGCTTTTAAACCATAAGGCTTATCCCATAAAAACATTTCTAACACTAAAATATACACATGCAATAGCGCAATTAAGGCAATTAAAATATGTCCAATCATCGTTTTTTCCTTATTTTAAGTACGGTGATAGATCAGCAGGAACGCTGATCTATATTCCATATATTTATGGTTTCAATAACACTTTGCCCTGACGAGCGCCTTGCGTTGCTTTAGTTGCTGCTTGTTGAATTTGATCAAAACTGAATATACCTTCAACAGGCAACACTAATTTTTTCTGAGCAGCTAAAGTCAGCAACTCCACAATCAATGCCTTTTTACGTTCCGCAGATAACTGCTTATTGACCACACTTGCCCAAAAACCTTTAACAATTGCTTGTTTAAAAATCAGATCACCTGAAGAAATTTGCATCACTTCACCCGTCATACTTCCAAATGAAACCAAGACACTGTTTTCACTCAGTAAAGCCAACATTTCACCACTGGCTTTCCCACCAATCGAATCTACCCCAGCAATTAGAGGTTGATCACCATGTATCGCTTTGACTTGCTTTTTCCAATCAGCTTGATCTGTTGCAACAACGTTTTCAATACCTAAAGCATTCATTTCTGCAATAGCATCACTACGGCGAACCAAATGAATGACCTTTTGCCCCCGTGCTTGCGCTATCATGGCAACGGTTTTACCAACAGCACCATTGGCAGTATTTTGAATCAGCCAATGGTCTGCTTGTAGATCAACAAAATCTAATAACATCAGTGCGCTGATCGGCATGCCAATCAACTGAGCTGCTGTTTCATCATCAATCGCATCGACTAATGGCACGACACCCTGTGCAGGAGCAATAAAATACTCCGCCCAACTGCCATGCACTGCTGCTACAGCAACACGTTGTCCAACAGTGACTTTATCAACACCTTCTCCAAGTGCATCAACGATACCGACCCCTTCACTTCCTCCGATCGCGGGCAGTGTCGGTTTATAGCCATAACTGCCTCTCACTGTCCAAACATCGTGATTATGCATGGGAGATAAAATCATTTTAATACGAACTTCACCCGCTTTCGGTTCAGGTTTAGGCATATCCGCTGATGTGAGTACATCTACAGGTTCGCCAAAGTTGTGATGAATAATACTTTGCATTGTGACCGTCCTATAATGGTTTTAATAATTGCTGTGTTGTTTCCAAAGCAAGATAAAGTGACTGTTTGTTTTGTGCGAGTCTCGCCAATAAAGCTGCACCTAACCAGAGTTGGTACATGGTTTGTGCCATTTTCTCAGGTTCAATATGTGATGGAATTGAACCGTCTAGTTGTCCTTCGCTTAGTAAAGATGAAATACGTGCTGTTAGCTTCGTCACGCCAAAATTCAAAATCTGACGCATATCTTCAGATAAATCTGAGACCTCAGCAGCGAGCTTTACGATTAAACAGTTTTCTGCCCAACCGCCATCGTGGTGGCTTGGGTCATCAATCCATGCTTGCCAAAGTGCCACTAAACGGGCATATGCATTGCCCTGCTCTACTTGCATAAGCTCATCTATTTTGACTTTATAGTCAGTAAGGTAATGCTGTAAAAGTTCGCATCCAAATGCCTCTTTGGATGAAAAATAATGGTAAAACGATCCTTTCGGAACGTCACAGGTCTTTAAAATTTCCTGTAAGCCCACTCCAACAAAACCCTTATGCAACACCAATTTATAACTGGTGTTGAGGATATGTTGTCGAGATGTTGTCGAGATGTTGTCGAGTTGCTTCACTTTTGTCTGATCTTTTCATTGCTCTACTATATTAAATAATAGACCAGTCGTCTAGTGATTTTATATTGAGTGTAACTTCATTATTTTTACTCGTTCTACACCTAGATTTAGATGACTGATTAGCTTATAGATTTAGATGACTGATTAGCTTATTTTTCCTTTTATTTTCAATTCTAAACTGATAAATCCTCAATGTTATTTTCCTTGTCAGTATTACGTAGAAGCACTTGTAGATTGTTTTGTTAACATTAAATTTATTACACAATTGCATCATATTTCATACATTTTATTCATGATTACCCAACACATAAAATCAACAAAAAAACTAAAATTATAATCAATTGATATTTATTAATTTTCTAAGCATTCAGTTTTCGAATGTCGCTTAGAACGATGTTTTAATCGTTTCTTCTCCATATATTTTTATTTTCGACTGTGCTTTTCACGAAAACTGTTAAGTACTGTCATGAATTAGGATTAAACCATTTATGTATAAAAGAAAAATTAAACCACTTGAAATCGATGATGTCGAAATTATTGATTACGATAAGACAAAAAAAGCCATTAAAGCAGCAGCTTTAGGAAATGCGATCGAATGGTTTGATTTTGGTGTTTATGGATATGTGGCTTATGTATTAGGTAAGGTGTTTTTTCCAAATTCATCACCCAGTATACAAATGATCGCAGCTTTGGCGACCTTTTCAATCCCATTTATATTCCGTCCATTAGGAGGACTATTTTTCGGGCATCTCGGCGATAAATATGGTCGTCAAAAAATTCTAGCCATTACCATTATTATCATGTCCGTGAGTACTTTTGGTATCGGATTAATTCCATCATATGAAAGTATTGGAATTTGGGCACCAATCTTATTGCTTATCGTAAAAATTGCACAAGGCTTTTCAGTGGGCGGAGAATATGCAGGTGCAGCAATCTTTGTTGCCGAATATTCACCTGATAGAAAGCGTGGCTTTATGGGGAGCTGGCTCGATTTTGGGTCTATTTTAGGTTTTGTCGTTGGGGCTGGTGTAGTTTCAATGATCAGTTTTGCCGTAGGTGAAGCAGCCTTTGTCGATTGGGCCTGGCGAATTCCCTTCTACTTAGCACTTCCTTTAGGATTGATTGGCTTATACCTACGCCACTCCTTAGATGAAACACCAACATTTCAAGCACATTCCGAAGCGCAAGCTCAGCTCAAGAAACCACAAAAAGTCGGTTTTAAACAAATTTTACGGGATCACCAACGTAGTTTATTGGTATGTGTGGGATTAGTGCTGTGTACCAACGTCACTTACTACATGCTTTTGACCTATTTACCCAGTTATTTTTCACACAACTTAGGCTATTCTGAGAATCATGGTGTTTTGATTATTATCGCAGTCATGGTCGGAATGCTGTTTGTACAACCCTTTGTTGGTATGCTCAGTGATAAAATAGGTCGTCGCCCCTTTGTTTTCGCAGGTAGTATTGCACTGATTGTCTTGTCATACCCTGCCTTCTTATTGCTCGCAACCAACAATGTTTATTTGATCTTCTTGGGTCTGTTGATGTTGGCACTTTCATTGAATATGCTGATTGGTATCATGGCTTCAACCCTGCCTGCGCTTTTCCCGACAGAGATTCGTTATAGCGCACTTGCAATTGCTTTTAATATTTCGGTGGTCATTGCAGGTCTAACACCAACCATTACGGCGACCTTGGTGGAAACCACACAGAATATTATGATCCCAGCGTATTATCTTGTGGTTTGCGGTTGCTTTGGTGTGCTTACTGCAATTTATCTTAAAGAAACTGCAAACTTACCACTAAAAGGTGCAAAACCAATGGCAGTAGATATGGAAGAGGCTGAAGAACTGTTGGAACAGTATCATGAGAATATCGAGCAAAAAATCGAAAAAATTGATGAAAAAATCGAGGAACTGCAAGAAAAACGTGATCATCTTGCAAAACAACATCCTGATATAGACTAATTCAACAAGTGTATGATTTGCTGAATTTCGATAATGCTGTCTAAGCGATATTGCTAAAGTTTAGGCAGCATTCAAAAATCATCTTGAATCAATCAGCTGAATCTCTATTAAAAATACAGCCCATTTTACACATAAATTCATTTATCATAACGTGCATCTGGAACAACTATAAATTCAGATTATAGAATTATCTTCCTTACCGATGTAATAATTAGAACCGGCTTTGTTGCATAAACCTACCTCTTAAGGCTTACTCAGCAATATAATTCTCAGATGAATAAGCCTACACCTAAAATTTATCGTACAACAAATTGGTCATCCTACAATCGTGCTTTGATCAATCGTGGTAATTTAACAATTTGGTTTGATCCAAAAACCCAATGGTACGCTCCCCCCAAAGGCAAACATGGTCGAAATCAAACTTATTCCGACACAGCCATTCAATGCTGTTTAATGATCAAATCCTTATTTCGTCTTTCCTTACGGATGGTCACTGGTTTTGTTCAAAGCCTTATTAGACTGTGTGGTCTAAATTGGACAGCTCCAGATTATTCAACCATTTGCAGAAGACAAA
>WNDP01000059.1 GCA_009912575.1 Acinetobacter bereziniae | reverse complement strand
TCACATGCCAGGGTATATCAGACACCAATGCATGTTCAGTCCCTGGCTCCTGTTTATATTTTTTCTTGGTATAAGCATAACCGATACTAGTTTGCCAATATGGTGTAACTTTTCCTTCTAACGAAAAGTCCAAACCCTTATTAAGCTCTTGATAAGATTGATTTTTCCAGTATATAGTACCTGTATAATCAGGTGATTCCACATCATCTGAAGCAACACTATTTTTAAGCTTCGATTTAAAAAGTGCAAGTGTTGCTGTCAAATTCTTATCATCATTATTAAATTTAATTCCAATTTCTTGACTATTTCCTTCTATTGGATCTAATGGTTTTGAATTCCTGGTTAGGTAATTATCCATATATTGAAATA
Source organism: Acinetobacter bereziniae (assembly GCA_009912575.1). Lineage (GTDB taxonomy): Bacteria > Pseudomonadota > Gammaproteobacteria > Pseudomonadales > Moraxellaceae > Acinetobacter > Acinetobacter bereziniae_A. Next base: position 25,815 of record WNDP01000059.1, on the reverse strand, counting down.
AATTATTATATGATGTATAGACTGAAATATTGTTGTTTAAGTCATATCGAATAGCAATTGAGGGTATATTTATATTATCTTCTGTCTCATTTGCACCTGCTTCAACCCATCGAGGTTGCATTCTCGTCCAACGAGGACCGGTTAAAATATGCAATCCTCTTAAAGGCTGTATATCTAATTTCAAATATGCAGAATAAGTTTTGTAATCACTGGTAGAGGAATAAAGTTCAACCAAATTCATGGACGACGGATGAATTGATCCAAAATCTACATTTCTAAAATCAGAAAAATAAAACCTTTCTGACTCATCTTCACCTCGTTTAGAATAATCCTTCGACTTATCACCCGAATAAGTTGTTGAAAATTCGACACCTTGATCGTACCCCCCTATATTAAAATTCCCTAGAACTGAAGCAACTATTCCCTCACTTGAGCTACTTATTGTACCCATATAAGGATAATAATAAAAGTACCCATTAATATATCGATCTCGTAGATTAGAAGATCGACTACTAACATTAATACCTATAATATTAGATTCTACATCAGCCCAGTCTTTATTTCCTTGTAATTTAAATGACCATTCTTTATTAAACTGATGATCTAAAGTAAAGTTAATCCCAGCTGTTTTCGTTTCATCTTTATTACCCGGAAAAGCCGGGCTAAAATTTCTAGAGAACTCGAAACTATCATCTGTGTAAAGATTGGTAGACCATGGTTTTAATTTTGCATAGCCCCCACTAACTCCCAAATTCAAGGTGGTTTTTGGTGAAAAATCATATTCTAATTGACCGTTTAAGACTTGTTTACTAGCATCTCCATTGTTCCAAAAGTTTTTATTTAAATCATTGCTAACTATAAATCTCCCCCTTAAAGTTCCTTTTAGGTTTAGCGGTCCTGTCGTATCTAACACTTGTCTATAATGATCCCAACTTCCAGCTGACACTTCAAATGTTGTTTGCGGATGCTCTAAGGGTTTTTTTCTCACTAGATTAATACTTGCAGATGGATTCGCAGAATTGACAGATCCGGTAAATGCATCACCACCGCGCAATACCTCTACATGATCATATAGAGCCATTTCAGAGCCAAAAGAGTTTGGCGAAATATTGTTTTTTGAGCTTACTCCATCTGTGGTAAAACTTTCGATAACATGACCTCGTGTATAGAAGCTCCCATTTTGTACTGCATTATTCGCACCTAAAGAATAAACCCCTGTTGCATTTTGCAATGCATCCCTAAGACTGATGATTTTTTTATCCTGTAATTCTTGCTGTCCAACCACTGATACAGTTTGAGTCACTTTTTGTGCTGAAATTGGGCGATTGCCACCCACAGTAGCATTTCCTTGTGCGTAACTGTTATTCCCTTCTGTGGCGGTTAAATCACGACTACCATTTGCACCAGTTAATGAACTGAGATCTGAACTATTAATACCTCCTAAATATAAATTGTTACTTCCATCTTGATTTGAACCTTCCACACGCACAGCATCTAATAGTCTTTGATCAGCACCAGTAACTGTTAATGCATATGTACCTTCACTGATAAATTTGGCATTCAAGCCTGTACCAAGAAGTAGACGTGTTAACCCTTCAGTTGCATTATATCGACCTTGTAAACCTACACTTTTTTTATTTAGTATGAGTTCTGAGGGTGCAATAAACTGAATATTGGATTGTTCTGTAAATTGTACTAAGGCTTTTTCAAGTGATGTGGGAGCGATATTAAAGTTATATGTTGCGCTGTTGGTATTATATGTTGCACTGTTGGTATATTTCTTTGCAGTTTTGTCTGATGCAAATACTACAGAAGTAGAAGTCCCACTTAGTGCTACAAGTATAGCTATATAAATTAATTTTGGCTGAGTTGCTATGTTCATTATTGGTCCTAAAATATTTATCAACTTATTAATAGAACTCTTTTATAAAAAAAACACCTCATTTTTAGATTTATACAATTTAACGAAATAAGTTGTTTAAATAGTGAATTAGACACTCTCAAAAAATAACAATTTTATTATTTAAAACTGATTTACATCAGACTTATTTAATAAACCACTCTTTCATATTTTTAAATAACAAATGTCTCTAAATGGCTTTGTTGCATAATGATTTGAAAGATAAAGCTACCCTAACTGACTTCAATTTAGGGTGAAACTTGGGTATGAGGTCGACCCAACTCCGTAAATTTATTTAAGACAGCTATACATGCATGAATCTCATTGACTTGAGTATGGCTTTGCATTTTTCCTTGGAGGAATCACGACATGTGCTAGACGATCTGAAATCAATTGTCTGCAGCATTTCTTGTCATAAGCCACATCAGTATAGACTGAATCAATTCGCTCATCGGATGGGATTTGATCTAATAAATCACCAAGAACTAGGAATCAGTGATATTACTCATTTTTAACTGTGTACAGCCCTTATTTGTAGGTTTTAGCATCAATACAAAGATACATTTTGCGCCATTGGTGATGATACCCAGGCTGATGTTTCTTACGTTTCCACTCACCTGAAAATGTCAAAGTAGTTTAATTAATTAGTACATGAAGTCCACCTCTAATCTTTTGAAAACTGAATGCAATATCATTAAATTAAATCATCTATTTATCAAAAAAATATAACATTTTATTTTCGAATTTCTTTTAAATTTCGGAAGAGTATTTCTACTCCGTAACTGTTAATACTCCTAGCATACTCTGTTATCAAATTTAATAATATCCCTTATGATACTATTTCCCAAGAAATTCATTAAGTAACTTAACCAATAACTCAGGTTGTACTACTTGTGGTACATGGCCAGTTTCCATAGGAATGATGTGTAGATTCTCAGGTTGTAATGACTGCATTAACCGCTGCATATTGATTGATAACGATTGATCATACAAAGCCTCTACATAAACACGTGGAACTGAACCAAAACGTTCAATCGTTAATATTGGTTTTAAATCACGTCCCGCTTCTGGCTGCGGTCTTAACTTACCGATGAGTATTTCTCTCAAAGCTGGTTCACAATCCTGTAAAAATATTTTTTTTGCCCCCTCAGAACTTACTACACTATGGTGATTCTTAGTAAAAGTTAGATATGGTGAGATTCCAGAAAAATCTTCCATAGGAAACTTTTGCTCACACAATTTCTTAAAATCTAAGAAAGACATACCTGATGGTAGCATCATGCCTGCTAGATAAACTAAGCAAGAAATTAATTCAGGAATTTCTTCAGCAACGGCAGAAATCGTTGATCCACCACCACTATGCCCCAGCAAAACAACGGGTACGCTAATATTCTCGATTATATGTACTATATAATCACGATAATTTTTCTCATTTGCATCTATTGAACATTCTTTATTCCAACCATTTTGTGGTAAATCGACAGCATGTACAACCCATCCTTTTTGTACTAACAAAGGTTTAATTAAATCAAAAGACCAACTTCCTTGCCATGCTCCATGTACTAAAACAATATGATTAACCATAAGTTCTCCGGTACATTTCAATATGGTGTTTTTCAACAGTAGTTGGTTCAAATAAAGATTTTTCCTTTTCTAACCTGCAATTAGGCAGACATTCAACTTTGTAATCCGGATTACCACCAAAAAAAAATGGGACCGAATAGCGCTGTTTTCCAGATTTATTAATCACTCTATGTAACGTTGATTTATAATGATTATTTGTCCAACGTGCAATCAAATCCCCCAAATTAATTACATAAGTATCCTCAATAGGTAGAGCATCTATCCAACCATCTGTGCTTTTATCCCAAACCTGCAATCCCCCCTGCTTATCTTGTAACAGTAAAGTTAATGCTCCAAAATCAGTGTGAGCTCCACATCCTTTTTCATTAGGTTTAGGATTAGAAGGTTGAGGCGGATAATGCAGTAAACGTAATGTAACTAGAGAGTCCTGACAAAAATTGTCAAAATAATTTTCATCCAAGGACAGAGACAATGCCAAACTACGCATTAAACATTTAGCTAAAACTTCAAGCTGTGATTGATAATTCAGCATAGCATCCCGAAATTCTGGCAATTGTGTAGGCCATTGATTAGCCCCATGATTAAACTTGTTTTTTCTAACTTCATCGCTATCCTCGACAAATTCACGCCCAGAGTAAAAGCCCTCTTTTAAATCGGCTGGAGCGCCTTCTTCTAAGGTTTGATTTTTTAGAGGTTCATATCCACGATTTGCAACTGAATTACTCTTATTTACTAGTTGTTTTTCATGAAGAGGTAAATCAAAAAATTGACGACTTTGATCAATTACTTTTTGCTGTAACAGTTTTGAAATTCCATGGTTTTTTATATAAAAAAAACCTTTATCTTCGCAAGCTCGCTTTATTTTCTCAGAAACAATAATACGTTGCTTAATATCAGTGCTGAATAAACCAGACACATCGATTACTGGAATTGAAACACTCATTATTTTACTCAACAGATCCAAATTTAGGCAATCAATTAAAAGCAAAAAATATGCCACAATAATTAAAATTCAAATTTATTTATTCCAGAAAATGGCATCATTTTTGCTTTAGCTTAACCGTCAGAAATTTAAATAGAGTTAAAACATGAAAGATGTAAGTACAACAATTACGCCTGAAAATGAACAACTTGGAGTATTGAAAAATTTAACGTATGGATTTCAACACGTTGTTACTATGTATGGAGGTCTTATTGCAGCACCGTTGGTAATAGGTTTAGGACTTGGACTACCACAAACTGAAATAGGTTTACTAATAACTGCATCCATTTTAGTTGCTGGCTTAGCAACTCTTTTACAAACTCTTGGCATTAGATGGTTTGGGTCAAAATTACCTTTAGTACAAGGTACATCTTTTGCTGCAGTAGCTAGTATGATTGCAATTGGCTCAACTGGGGGGAGTTTTCAATCAATTCTCGGAGCAATTATAGTAAGTTCGATTTTCGGAATATTGATAGCCCCCTTTTTTTCAAAAATTGTACGATTCTTTCCACCAGTAGTGACGGGTTCATTAATTGCAATTATTGGTATATCACTTTTGCCTATAGCAATTCGTTGGATCATGGGCGGGAATCCTAAAGCTGATGATTGGGGATCGCTTCAAAATCTGGGACTCGGCACCCTAACATTATTAATTTTGATATTATTGACCAAATTTGGTTCATCTACAATAAAGCGCTTATCAGTATTAATTTCTATAGCATTTGGAACTATATTTGCATTTATAATGGGTTTTACAAATTTTTCTGAAATAGACAATAGTATATGGATTGGACTTCCCAATTTGTTAGGCTTTGGTATGCCAGTATTTGAATGGCCTGCGATTTTATCTATGTGTATTGTAACCATCGTAATTTTAACTGAAACCACAGCAAGCATTTTAGCAATTAGTGAAATTGTAAATACTAAAGTAGATAATCAACGAATAGCTGATGGTTTACGTGCAGACATGTTATCATCCGCATTAGCGCCTTTTTTAGGTGCATTTATGCAATGTGCTTTTGTACAAAATGTAGGTTTAGTAGCAATTACTGGCGTGAAGAGCCGTTTTGTAGTAGCTACTGCGGGTGGTATACTAATAGTGCTAGGAATATTTCCCATATTTGGTCAATTTGTTGCTGCTATACCAATGCCTGTCTTAGGAGGAGCTGGTTTAATATTGTTTGGAAGTGTCGCCGTAAGCGGTATTCGTACATTAGCCAAAGTAGACTATAAAATTCAATCTAATATGATAATTGTAGCTCTATCAATTGCTTCAGGATTAATTCCCTTGATTAGTCCAGATTTTTTTCATGCCATGCCAAATTTCATTCAAACCATGTTCCACTCTGGTATCAGTATTACTTGCGTTACGGCTGTTATACTTAATCTCTTCTTCAATCATCTACCTATTAATATAAATCATCACAATTCAGAACCTAAAAACAACCAGTAATTTAAAATCGAACTAACTAAGCTTAGCAAAAAAACAAAAGTTTTATCTTATTGAAATATAGATTTTTACAATATATCTATCACTACATATTTACACTTAAAACCGCTTCATAAAAATTAATTTTAAAATAAAGAGACATTTTATTCACTCATGCTAACAAGATATTTTCACTATAAAACAAGGTATTAAATTACTTTAAAATCCAAAAATGGAGGATATATTTCTCAAATTCTAATTCAGTATTTTAAATTAATTTAACACAAATAAAACCAATAAAAAAATTAAAGGCACAAATTAAAGACATTTTAAGCTGCAATAAAATAAATTTATTTATAGAAAATTCTTTATCTTTAAAATAAAATAAATACCAAAGCATTTCATGTTCCTCCAAAATTGAAAAACAATTTCCACCTTAATAAAAAAAATTGCAGGAAGATATGTATGTTCCACGTAAAGGTAATTTAATTTATATTTATTCACAAGATTTTTCATTGCATCACCTCCTTTTCTTCTATCTAGTTTTAAAAATTCAATATTAATTTTAACTTTAGATATATCATTAATATTTTCTCAATTATGTTACTAATGAGGTACTGGTAAAATCTTGAGCACCAATAGAAAAACAATAATATAGGGTGATTTTCATCAGAAATTCTATTATTTAATACAGAAGCTTAAATATCGAGAGAGCAATTCATCTTATCAGCAAAAGAATAATTATTACTCAAATTTAAAAATAAATTTGAGTTATTTAAATTTTAATTTATAAATTCTGAAACTGGCTTAAAACAATATGAAGAATTTTATTCCGTAATCCATGTTGGGAAATAGGTTTTCCATCTCTAAAAAAAAACTGGAAAATCATTTAATTCATAATTATCAGAATAAAAACGATATAAATCAACATCTATTTTTAAAATAAGTAATTAAGTTGCCATATTCATCAGAAATCTTATCATAAATTGAAGAAAATTCTATACATAGAATCCACCAATATGCATAAAACTGTACTAGAATAAAACCTCGAGAATTAAGTAAAATTTTTTTCAATTTTCTATCAGATACATCTATTGGAAACATATATTAAACTCTTAATTAAAAATTTATACGAAGCATTTGTTCCACTTCAAATTTAGATGGTCTAATCTTCCTGGCAACGACCTCTCCCTTTTTAATAAAAAAATCCGGAACAGAGCCCATTTGATATAATTTAAGTGAATTATTAACTTTTGATTTTTCTGTTAATGTATTAAAATTTAAATTTAAAATATTTAAAGAATATTTTTCATATCTATTAACTAATTCCTCAACAAAAGATACAACTTCATTACAATCCATACATCAATCAGCCCAAAATAAGATAAATACACAATCATTCATTTTTGATAGCTTCTTTTCAAAATCATCAATACTAACATCAGTAATTTTCAGCATATAAATTCTTAATTGCACTATAACAATTAAGATAAATCATGTATTTTATAAATACGATTACCAGCTATAATTACCTCAAAATTATTTTAAATCAATACCTTAATAAAAATAAATCATTATCAAAAAATTCACAATCATATAAAAATTGGCATGTAATTTGCTTTTATTATAAAAATGGGAGTGCGAATATTATGAGAAAACTATTTTTATCTATACTATTAATAAGTAATATTGTTTTAGCAGATGATGTTAAAAAAGTGGAAAACTATAAAATAACAGAAATTTACTACAATAATTTAATTAATGAAAAGCCCTTAGACTTGGCAAGTTTAAATCTTTTTATTAATTTAATGCCTAAAGGCGGAGATATACATCACCATTATTCTGGATCTATTTATGCAGAAACGTATTTAGACTGGGTAGATCAACAGGGCTTATGTATTTATATAAACGATACGCCAAAGCATAAGAAATTTACAGTAGAAAAAAATAATAAAATTAATAACAACCACAATAAAAATTGCTTGAGCTCATCAAAAATAAGAGCAAATGATGAAATATACTCTAATGTTATTAAAACTTGGTCTAACAAAGACTATAATAACCACTACAACATTCAATTACAGCCTGATCTTAAATTTTTCAATACTTTTAGTTATTTCTCGTCTTTGTCTGCTGATAATTACAATAAGGGGCTTTTACTTCTAAAACAACGTGCTATTAATGAAAATGTTAGTTATATTGAAACAATGTTATCAGCAAGTCCAACTTTAAAAATACCAAGAATATCAGCCTCACTCAATAAATCAACAACAAAAATCAGCAACGATGAAAAAATTAAAATAATAAAAGATGGAATTTTTATTTTAAAAAATGACACCAAATTCACAAAAGAAATTAATGATTATTCAAATAAGATTGATACTGCAGCATTTGGTTTAAATGATGATAATTTTACTATTAGATTCCAAAGCTACGTATTCCGAAATAACGAACCAGATATTGTTTTAAGTGGTTTATATAGTGCTTTTGAATCGGCATCAAATAATAAAAATGTCGTAGCTGTTAATATAGTAGGACCAGAAAATGGTTTTATCTCCATGCGAGACTACAACTTACATATGCTAATGTTTAAAGTTTTAAAAGAGGAATTTCCTACTGTTAATCTTTCCTTACATTCTGGTGAGTTAGTTTTAGGTATGGTCCCTCCCGAAGGTTTAAAGTATCATATCCGTCATGCAATTGAGGTTGCTGGTGCAAAACGCATTGGTCACGGCATTGATATTACTTTTGATAAAGATCCAATTAGTTTACTAAAATTAATGAATAAAAATAAAATTGCAGTAGAAATCAATTTAACTAGTAATTATTTTATTTTGGGAATTAAACCAAATGAACATCCAATTCAACTATATCAAAAGTTCAATGTCCCTTACATAATTTCAACAGATGATTCAGGCGTTTCAAGGAACAATCTTAGCAATGAGTATCTTAAATACGCAACTCATTATCAAAAAAATTATCAATCACTTAAAAACACTGTATATCGTAGTATCATATATTCATTTTTAGATGATAAGAATAAGAAAAATGAACTATTAAAATTAGATCATCTTTTTGAAATATTTGAAAGTAAAATTGCAGCAATGTATTAGAAATATGCATGGTTTTTAATAGAAAATATTATTTGTTAATTACTGTGAAATCTCACCTTAAAACAAAGGAAAGGAAAGGAAAGGAAAGGAAAGGAAAGGAAAGGAAAGGAAAGGAAAGGAAATATATAAAAATTCCAACAATTTTTGGTATATTTTTTGCTTTAAAAGTTTTGGGCCGTATAGATAATTTTTAATACAGCTCCACCTTCAACTTTTTAATCGTATCTGAGGTTATAGTTAAATGAAATTTTCACAAACATTATTTTTGACAATCACTGTTATTTTTACAAGTACTGTATATGGACAATCGCCGATTGTTATTCAAGGCGCTTTAGATATAGAAACTGATCATATGATTAATAAACTTGATAATGTAAAAGTAAAAAAAATGGGTGGTTGGCAATTTTGGGAAGGATATTATAAAGGTTATCCAATCGTTATTTCACGGACGCTCAGGGGGATGTCTAATGCTGCAGCAGCTACTGCTTTAGCTATTGATCATTATAATCCATTAGCAATCATTAACCAAGGTACTTCTGGCGGACATGACCCCTCTCTTAAAGTATATGATATTGTTTTAGGTAAACAATCGGAGAACATTGGAGCATTTATCACACCAGAAAAAGCTTTAGATGAAGGATCAAACTCACTTAATTGGGATAAACCATTAAATTTGTTACATAACAATTTAAAAGAAGAGATAACCCGCCACCAACGTTTTCATGCCGACAAAGAACTACTAGAAGCGGCCATTAGTATTAATTATACCTACACTCAAGGCCAAGTTATTGAAGGCCTTATCGGTTCTGCTGATATGTGGAACAACGAATTAGATCGTATTAAATTCTTTTATGATAATTATAAAACTTCTGTCGAAGATATGGAAACAGCTTCTTCAGCTCAAATTGCTTCATTTTTCAATGTTCCATTTTTAGGGGTTCGTGTACTCTCGAATAATCTAACCAACAATGGTACATATAATGCTAAAACTGGTGAAGCTTGTCAAAATTTTGCTCTTGACGTTGCAATATCTTATATGTCAAAAATATCAAATTATTAACATATAAGATTGAAATATTTTAACAACGTTCTCTATATAAAATCTGTTATTTAGAAGTTTGTGACTGCAAATACGTAAAGCTAAATTTACTAGAACTCTATTTTTCAGGAACATTCTTCTTATACTTTTACTGAACTGTTTTTAGTTTATAGTATATTATTTAAATAACATATACTTAACGAATTAACAGCCCTTATTTTAGCAAAATAATATAATTCAAAATTCTCTCATCACTATATAATACTGTTAAAATTCCAAAATCACTTGGGAATTATTTTAATTTATGTCCTGCACTATTTTTTATATAGTTAAACCATAATTCCTACCACCACAAAACACTAAGCACTGTTATCCAGCCCTTATGCAGGTATTGTTATAAGTTTTTTCTATAAATTAAAATTCACATTTTACAGTCTAAAAATTACAAAAAATTTAATTCCATAACAAATATTAAATTAACTTTAGAATTCCAAATGAGGTTTTTCTCACTTCACTACGTTTATATAAGTAATTACTTACCACGTTAACATTTTTTATTTTAATGATTGGATTAGGATCAATGTCTCAACAATTTCAACGTATTGAAGAAAATAATTTTAAAATTAATAAGCTTTTATTTCTAAGGTTTTTCAATCTTATAAAACCATTTTGGTGGCGAAAAGAGGCACGTTCTAGCTGGTTACTTTTGATCATTATGATCAGCCTAACCATAGGTTTAAGTGTCTTTTCTGGTTATCTTTCTTATTTAACAGCTGAGGTAACCAATGCCCTGCTAGATAAAAAGGAGAGTTATTGGCTACTTTTTTTTAAATATACAATATTCGAAATCTGTGCTTACCTAATTGGCGCATTGATTGTCAGTTTATTAATTACAAAAATTTCATTGCAATGGCGAGAATGGCTAACACAGCACCTAACCCACAAATATTTAGAAAATCGTGCGTATTATGATATTTTATATAAACAAGATATTGATAATCCAGATCAGCGTATTCAAGAACAAGTTGGCCCAGTTTGCGATATGCTTACAAATTTGCCACGCACATTGGTGTCAATGACATTAGGTATTGGAATTCATATCGCTATATTAATCAGTATTTCAACTACCTATCTGTGGGCGCAAACTTTATATTTAACCATTGTAGGTTTAGTCACGTATTATTTTGCCATTCCTTTAATTAAAAAAAACTGGTTACTTATTGTCGCCGAAGCGAATTTAAGAAGTTCACTTTCTCATGTCCGCGAAAACTCAGAGACAATTGCGTTCTATCGTGGTGAAAATGCAGCTCGTGAAAATATTAATTATAGAATATTAAAAGTATTCCAACGGAATAAGTCTATTTTATTTTTCACGACGAAGGTAAATGCTATCCAAAGTTTTTTGAATTTATTACCCGAAATTTTAGTTGCACTTTTACTTGTCCCTTTGTTTTTTTCTCATCAAATTACTTATGGAACAATTGGACAAGCGACGACGTCTGCAGCAATGTTAGTAATTAATATTAAGATTTTTATCAACTTTATCCCTATGTTAGCTGATGCTGCTCCGAAAGCTGTTCGTATCGCAGAAATACAAGAAAAAGTTGAGAAGATGAAACTTGCGCATGCAGCTCAAAACCCTCAAGAAATCATCCAATTTTTTAGTAGCAAAGATATTGAATTATTCAATTTAAATGTAAACACCCCCAACGCAGAACAGCAGTTAGTAAAAAACCTCAATCTAACGATTAAATCAGGACAAAATCTTATCATTATGGGGAGGACTGGGGTTGGTAAAAGTTCACTTATGCGTGTTATGGCGGGTCTATGGAACAAGGGACAAGGGCGAGTCGGCCTACCACCAATTGAGCAGCTATTATTTGTACCTCAAAGACCATATATGACTCAAGGTTCCCTGTGGTCGCAATTAATTTATCCTGCGACTGAAACAACTTTAACGAATGAACAAATGATTGATATTCTACATCGTGTAAATTTATCAGTGTTACTTGAACGTTATGAATCTCTAGATGTGGTCCAAGATTGGCGTCATGAACTATCTTTAGGGCAACAACAATGTTTAAGTATGGCACGGTTACTGGTAAACCATCCCAAATATGCATTTTTAGATGAAGCAAGTAGCGCTTTAGATGAACTTATTGAAGCCAAAGTATATCAACAATTGATTGATGCGGGGATTACTTTAATTAGCATTAGTCATCGTGAATCATTAATTCAATTTCATCAAGAAAAATTAGAACTATTACCTCAAGGTGCATGGGAAATTAAGACATTGTTCAAGCATTCCCTCCCCATATCTGAATACCCTTCAATAAACCATGATAAAAATCAGATTGTTAACAAACATATTGAACCTGAACTCGAAACAAAATTGAATAAAAAAGATTTTAAAATTGACCATCTATTCTTTAAACGCCTATGGATCGTAGTTAAGCCTTTTTGGTTTCGTAAAACAGCATGGAAGTCCTGGCTAATTATGGCATTCATCATTATGAGTGCATTCATTTACAGCGCTATATTAGGATATATATCATTTAAAGTTGCAGATCAGACCAATGCACTTATAAATTTTGACCAAAATAAATATTGGATACTTTTAGTATTTATTTTTATTATAAAAATTATTTTCTTATTATTTAACCTATTCTCTAGCTTTATCGAAAATTTTCTAAATTATTTTTGGCAAAAATGGTTAACTGAATATATGGCAGATACTTACTTAAGCAATAGGACTTATTACGAAATAGCTTTAAATGATAAAATTGACAACCCAGATCAACGAATACAATCTGAGGCAAAACCCTTAATCCAAATACTATCATTATGGGTCAGCAGTATTGCTTATTTTTTTAGTGGGCTGACCATACAGTTTGCTATTCTACATTACATTCATCCACAACTTTCATATATAACCATTGTTTATGCAATTTTTTTTGTATTTATATCATTTTACATTTATAGGCCATTAATTCGTAGAGGATTTTTGGTTACAAAAAGTGAAGCCGATTTACGTTCAAGTTTATTACATGTACGCGAAAATGCTGAAAATATAGCCTTTTATAGAGGTGAGAAAAGTGAAAAACGCCATATATTCAGCTCTTTACATCTCGCTATAAAAAACAACTGGATAATGTCTATTTATGATAATATATTAGATAGTTTAATGTTTCTACTCGGACAAGTGATTATTATTTTACCAGTTATTGTACTTACCCCTTTATATTTTAGTGATAAAATTAACTTTGGCACATTGGGACAAGGAATTGCTGCAACAGGTCTTGTATTCGGTTCATTTAGCATATTATCTAGCCTCATTTCTTCATTAAGTGATCTTGCTCCAAATGTAGTTCGATTGTCAGAAATTATAGAAAAACTAAATATTATTAAAAAATCATCTTCAAGAAAAAATAAAAAAGAAAATTTCAAAATAATCCATAGTAATATTTTAAAATTAGAAAATGTTAGTATTAAAACTCCTAAAGGTTCTTTGCCCCTTATTAAAGACTTAAACCTTGAGATTCTTCCTCATCATCATTACGTTATCATTGGACAAACCGGTATCGGTAAAAGCTCTTTACTACGAGTTTTAGCTGGTTTATGGAATAATGGCACGGGCACATTACACCGTATCCCTGATGAAGACTATGTATTTTTACCGCAACGACCTTACGTCACAGATGGAACTTTACGCTCACAAATTATCTATCCCAAGGTGAATACTGATTTAAATGATGAGCAACTCCAAAAAATTCTAGAGCGAGTTCAATTAGGTGACCTGACACAAAAACAGGGGGATTTAGACACCTATAATAATTGGGGTAGAATTTTATCTTTAGGTGAACAGCAACGGTTAGGTTTTGCTAGAATTCTTATTCATCAGTCAAAATATGTTTTCCTAGATGAAGCAACTAGCGCTGTTGATCAAAAAACTGAACAGCAACTCTATGAAATGCTATTACAAAGAGGAGCAACTTTGATTAGTATTTGTCATAAACAATCTGCATGGCATTATCACACTCATTATTTAAAACTAATGCCAAAAGGTCAATATGAAATTGGCTTAATTGAAAATATTTAAATTTAATCATATAAAAAAAACAGCCCTTTGGCTGTTTTTTTTTATATTTTACTCTATGTCATTCAATACAACACTCCTTTCACCACGAAATATTTTATCACCATTTGTAAAATAACATTTTATATACTAATTATTACCGAGTAATTCCCAATTAAACCCTTGTACAAATTTTCTTAATTTTACGAAATTAATTTTTATCGCACAGTTTAATCGTTATTTATAAAATTTAAAAAAATAAGATTTTTTAAATATAACTATTATTAAATAACGGCTTATTTGCTCAAAACTGTTATTAAGGACTGCTTCAGAAATATAATTTCAGAATGAAGAAGCTTGCATTAAAAGCTTTCGTATAACCAAGCTTTAATCAAGCGAGGAAACATTTAAATTTGGTTTGATCCTAATGAATTATTGAGAATAGTCAAACGTCTAGGAAGAATACTTGGGAATAAAATGGTCTGGTTATCATCGACGTAGTTTGATCGAAACCAAGATGTATTGTATCAAATTATAAGTCGATAAACTCTGTGCTAGAAACTTTGGCACCCAAGTCAATGATATTCTTTCACATCTATCTGTCTTAAATAAATTTATGAAGTTAGGTCGACCTCATACCCAAGTTACACCCTAAATTTGAGCCAGTTAGAGTGGCTTTATCTATCAGATCTTTATTCAACAAAGCCCCTCATTGATATAACTATCGATTAAAAAAAATTACCTCCCTTTTCCTCTTATACTTTAATGTTACTTAGTTATTAAGATATTATTTTTTTACTTAAAAAAACCACATAAAATACTGATAAATATAGTTAAATTTAAATTAAAACAACAATAAGATACATGCGGTATTTTTGACTTATACACGTTTTAAAATAGCGCCCTTTTCTAGATATTGGAGTCACAGAGATGTTGTCTTTATTTTCGTTACTAAAAAGAATTGTTTCTCAATTCTTATTTACTTTATTTCTTTCAATAATTAGTGCTTGTGCAATTGCTCAAGAATTGCCTTTAACGCATGTTATATCACTTTCACCACTAGACTTTTTTCAACAAGCTGACATTGTTGTTAAAACTGTAATGATTATCTTAATATTAATTTCAGTTGCAAGCTGGATCATTTGGCTTGCAAAAACTTATGAGCTCCGAACAAACAAATTAAATCTAATTAACAGCATAAAATATATCCAAAAGAAAAAAACCATTGATGAGCACTTTGAGCTAAAGGATCTAGCTATGAAAATTGTTCAAAAAGTTGCTTATGATGAGTATCAAATCATCAAGTCTAAAAAAGTTATTTTCGAAAGAAGCGCCAAAGATCGCGTCGGGTTTCAAATTGACCGAATTATTGAAAATGAAAAGTCTAGGCTTAGTAAAGGTTCTAGCATTCTTGCTACTACAGGTTCTGTTGCACCATTTATAGGCTTATTTGGTACAGTATGGGGTATTATGCATAGTTTTGTTGCAATTGCAGAAACCAATGTAACAAACTTATCTGTAGTTGCACCTGGCATCGCAGAAGCTTTGTTTGCAACAGCACTTGGACTTGTAGCTGCCATTCCAACTGTTATCCTCTACAACAATATTATTCAAAAAATTTCTAATTATGGATTACTTCTAGAAGATGCTTCAACTTTAATACATTGTTTATTTGATCGAGATGTCGATACACTACAAGAACAAAATATATTGTCTAATGAACTTTGAGGAGAATGAGAATGGCTTTTTCATCTCGAAAGAAAAAAATAACACAAAATGAAGTCATCAGTGAAATCAATGTCACTCCATTTATTGATGTAATGTTAGTTCTACTTATTGTGTTTATGGTTGTTGCACCTCTTTCAACAGTTAATGTACCACTAGATTTGCCAAAATCGAATAGTCAAGTTACACAATCAGATGCTGAACCTATTGTTGTAAGCATTAATGAAAAACTAGAGATTTTTATCGGAGATACCGGCATTAGTAAAGACCTGTTAGCTAAAAAACTGACAGAAAAAACTAAAGGTGACAAAGAAAAACGAATTTATATTCAAGCAGCAAAAGCAGTTCCTTATAATTCCTTTATGGAACTAGTAAATACTTTAGCCAAATTAGGATATAGCAAAGTTGCATTAGTTGGAGAACCACAATGAACCAAATAAATAGTCCTTATAGTATTCAATCCCCATTAGCACTTAAGTATTGGCTTGGCAGTTCACTAGCAACAATTACAGCATATACATTGATGACTTTAATCATTTTATTGTTATTGAATCAACATCCTATAGATATTGTAAATACATCTCCAAATGCTCCGATTGTGCTAGAAATTGCACCATTGCTAACCAGTATTAAACATGTTCAATCAACGCCCCATCAAGAGAATATAAAACAATTGCCACCACCACTTCAAATAGATAAGGAAACACCTACACCAGTACTAAATATAGAATCGCTAGATAAGACAGCTGAAGTTAAAACAACAGATAAACTTAAAAAACATATACCTACTAAACAAATTACATCTAAAATATTAGAATCGCATAAAGAAGAACAGGTTAAAGAGCAAATACAAGAAACTTCAACAAATAGCCAAGACTTCTCTATAGCAGAAACATCTTTAGAGTCAGCACACCAAAGTGAAAAAACTGCTGCACAAAATAGCGGCTCATCTGCTAGCCACTCCGCCACTAATACACAATGGGAAAGTTTTATTATGGCTAAGCTGCAAAAGCTAAAACGTTATCCCAATTTTGCATTACGTATGAATCAAGAAGATACTATTATTGTTCAAATTGCTTTGGATTCGACTGGGAAAGTTGTTTCCTACAAAATATTAAAATCTAGTGGATATCAATCCTTAGACACTGAAGTTAAAGCATTAATACAACGTGCTTCACCATTCATTGCTCCGCCTACTGAATTAATAAAAAATAATAAAATTGAAATTGTTGTCCCTATTGAGTTTTTTATCAAAAATAGTTAGTAAGAACAGCTACTTGTGTCAACTATGATCATATTTTATCACTTTTCCTCTATTGTATAGAAAATATAAATAATTAGAAAAGAATAGAAATTTGCTAAAATGTGTACTTAATCTCTTTTTGAATTTCCAGCGAATTAAAGCTAATTTCATTAAAAGGCAAAGGTAGGGTTGGCATAATATTTGCCTATTTATTAATATTTTTCTATTTCAAAGGTAATCTAGCAATGTATGCAAGAGTTGACAACATAAACAATATATTATTGATTGATGTATTTTTGGAAACACGAACACTTTTATTTAACATTGTTCTTCAGCAAACAAAATCCACTCAAACTGCACAAGACATTACTCAAGAGCTATACTTAAAAGTAAAAAAACTCAGCAATACCTTTCCGACAAATGACGATGCCCGGAATTATTTAATTCGTGTAGCTATTAATGCTGCTAAAGATCACACACGAGGTGAAGTAAGACGTCAACAATTATTACAAGGTTCCCTGGAATTATTTGAAAATTATCAATTAAACAATCAGGTAGAAGATGAATTTATTTTAAGAGAAGAAGTGAAAAAGTTAACATCAATATTAGATCAACTGCCTGAGAGATATAGAGAAATTCTTTATCTCAGCAGAATAGAAGGTTATACACATGCAGAAATTGCAAAAAAATTAAACATATCAAAAAGCTCAGTAGAAAAGTATATTATGAAAGCACTTATACACTGCCGCAATAATATTAATGAGTAAGATGGGTAGTTTTCATGTTAGAATTGAATCCAGATTTGGATTTCAAATTTTGAGAATTAAAGATGGGATTTAATTTCCGTAAGGATAATAAAAATGAAAAAATTACTGAAGTTTCAGTCCAATCTACCTCATTTTCTAAAATTGATGATGAGGCGTTAGAATGGGTCCTTGCCCTGACTTCAGGTAATTGTAGTACAAAAAAAATTGCAGCTTGTAAAAAATGGAGACAGCAATCAAATCAACATGAATATGCTTTTCAACAAGCCAGAAAACTTTGGCTTACACTTGGTAGTAGCGATTCATTAACCACCGATTTATTTTTAGAATTACAAACATCAGTACCTTCCCCATTTACAGCAACCTCTCCATCTCCATTCTCAGTTCCGCATTTTTTGTTTTGGCATCATAGGTATCAAAATCCTAAACGTATACTTCCTTTACTTTTTTTTATTTTAGGTGTTTTTATTTCTTCAATTTATCTCTTAATGCCTAAATATGATTTTGAAACCGATTATGGTCAAATTCAGAACTTTCAGCTTTCTGATGGTAGTAAAATTACATTAAATACTAATACTGGTATCAAAGTTAATTTTTCCTCTACACATAGAGAGGTCTTGATGGAAAAAGGTGAAGCTTATATTCAAGTATCCCACTCAAATATTCCTTTTATTGTAAAAGCTGGTGACAATGTAATAAGTGCACTTGACTCCGCATTTTCTGTTGCTAAAAATGATAAAACTATTAAAGTTACTGTCTCAAATGGTCAGTTAGATATTTCTAAACCATCTTCTGACAGAATATCTCTATTTAGAGGACAGCAAGCATTACTTAACAAATATCAAATTAAGTTAAGTGAAGTAAATGTTAATCAACAGCTTGCTTGGACTAAGGGTATTCTTATTTTTTCCAATGAATCTTTATATAAAATCATTAATACTGTTCGTGAGTATTATGATAGAAAATGGCTAGTTTATATTAACAATAAAAACCAGAACAAACTATTTAACACAACAGTTAATATTCATGAAATTGACGAATGGGTTAATGGATTGTCAAAAATTGATAATCTAAAAACAAAAGATATCGGCCCCTTTCTACTTGTATACAATTAAATCCTAATAAAAATTTATTTTAATAATTTCTAACTTGTAAAAAAGTGAACGATACACTCTTCATTATTATCTAAAATACATTATATATAATTTTCTTTCGCATTTATGCTAAAAATGGTAATTATTTTCGAGTTGCTATGATCCATTTACCGCTTTCTGGTTGCCAAAAAAATAGGAAATTAAAAATTAATTAAATCACATAATAAAAACCCTCTTAAAGTGATTGAAATATTATTATCCACATGATAAATTTATATTTTTTCAATATCAAACCTACTTTTATCTATAAAAATCATTCTTAACCAAATAGTTTATGATTAGTTAAAAATAGCTTAGACACTTTTTCAAGTTAGTTCCAAAACTTATTAATATTTTCTTTTATAAGACATTATTATTCATTTTTTAGTATTAGTATAACGGTGAGTTTATCACCGTTATACAATGGATACACCAATATGCTTCCATGTAACTTACTCTCATTACCTAAAAATGCTAAACGATGAGCAACTTCAAACATTATTAAGATTAGCTGTTAATTGTACCTGAAACTCAAAAAATGTTAATGTCCACTGCTTAATGCATCTTCATAGTGCATTAACCACAGCAAGAGCTACTAACAGCATCTAGATCGTCCTCTAAATCTATTTCATTCGTATTACCAAGCGCAATGTTTGCTCGTTTTCGCATATTAAGCAATAGATCAAGTGCTTGTAAGAGATACGTAGCTGATGATAGTCGTGGTTTTCCAAGATAATCATCTTGAACTAATAAAGCCTTTGCATCACCTGTAATTCTTCGTAAATCCGCAGGTGTAAACCCTTTGCTTTTAGTCGCTATATTTTGTAGTTCTGCTTCTGTTGGAGGTTCAGGAAACACGGCTGAGTAATGAGCAAGAATTTGAGTTCTAACCTCAAGCTCCGGAAGCTTTGTTTCTAGCCAAAGCTCAATACGCCCAGAGCGCACTAATGCTGGAGGAAGGTCATTTACATCCATTGCAGTCATTATAATGCAAACATTTCCAACATTCGAACTCACTAAGCCATCTAACTTACTCAATAAATAACGATTCAATCCATATACATGTGAAGTGCTGAAAAGAACGTCAGCATCGTCAATAAAGATAATAGATGGATTACTAGCCTCCGCTGCTGCAAATATACTGGTTAATTTAGCAAAAAATGTATTTGGTGGTTCAGTGATGAATGAACCATCAATCATGAAAAACTTGCCCTTCATCTTATGTGCTAATGCACGGCCAATTGAAGTTTTCCCCGTGCCAGGGTTGCCGTAAAGTACTACACCCCGCTTTGGTTTTAACTCAAGAGATGAGACCAATTCTCCACCACGCATTGGTAGCAAAACGTGAGTTTCTAACGCTTGCCACAGCTCCTCAGTCCCCTTCAAATCATTTGATTGAAACTGCTCGACTTGTTCACTATCAAGATTACTACTTACATAATCTCTCAACTCCAAAATAATATCTTCTGCCTTAATATCTGTTGGATTCTTTGCAGCCGCAATCAGAGTTGATGTAACAATCTGATTTCCCGATAAGTTTGATGAGAATGTGCGTAATGCATCAACATCTATACGAGATGCAAGTTCTTTCCCGATTATATTGTCTAATAATTCAACATAATCTACACCAGTATAGTCTGGCAAAGAGACAAAAACAGCTCTACCACCATCTAAACTTAACTGCTCTTGCAAGCCTCTTTCACCAAACCACGTGTTTTCATTTAATTCACGAGTCAAACCAAAAACAACATGTTTTTCTTGTGCAACAACTTCTTCTATGAAGTTTTTTAGAATGGCTGAAATATGACCAAAACGAGGGTTCCCGTTTCCACTTCTGCGTGCGAATGCTGTAATGAAATCAATATCATCTATGATTAGGGTTTTCACATTTTTTAATGCATTTGTTAACGCAGTACTTAAGGTTTCCTCGCTTTGTGAGGAGTTTGGTTGGTTTCCAAACTGCTCCAAAAGTTCACTAAGGGGAAAAAATCGTGCATCAAGATCAGTCGCTAATTTTTTCAGAACTTGTGTTTTTCCACTTCCTGCAGATCCTTGAAGCACAATTACTGGCAATACTTCCATTAAATTGAGCAAAGTTGTAAATGTTGTCTTCTGACCAGTCGTGAGTGGATAAGGTTGCTTAAAAGTCTTTAGAGGTTGATTCATTATTGAATTCCCGTAATTAAAATTGAAGAAAGCCGCTACTTATTCGGAGAATTAGAATAGAACGAAAATTAATATGCAGGAGCTAACCTTCAAATCATTCTCCTTTTCTAAATTAAAACGATTAAACTCATAGAAAACCTCACATTCTAAAAAACAAATATATAAGCAAAGTAAATAATATTTTTTATGAAAATTTATTATTATCATTCAAAAAATTAAAAATTTTTTTACCTTATTATTCACAACTTGTTCCATAAAAAATCAAACAATCACAAATAAATTCCACTACTAATCTAATAAGAAATTAGAACAAAAAAAGATGGTTTTTTTAATATTTAAGTTAATGTGTGATTAAAAACTTACAAAATTCTGAATTCTCATGCTTTTCACTTTTTCTAATATACATTGAATATCTTGTTCAGTTGTATGTATACCAAAACTAAAGCGAACAGAACGATTAGCTAAATCAATAGGAATACCTAAGGCTAATAGAACATGAGAAGGTGAAGATTGATGTGAATTACATGCTGAACCACTAGAAACAGCTGCTATAGATTGAATAGCTGCAATGACTGTATCTGCTTGGTTTCCTGAGAAACTCACATTTAAATAATTAGCAACATGGTAGTCTGGATGTCCATTGAGTTGTACTGAAGTACATCCCTTTAAACCTTGCCAAAGCATTTTTCGCAACTGCATTAAACGTTCTTGTTCACTTTCTAGTTTACTTATCGCCAATTTAAATGCTGTGCCCATCCCAACAATTTGATGAGTAGCTAATGTACCAGCACGTATATTTCCTTCATGGCCACCGCCATGTATTTGTGCTCTTAATTGTACTGTTGATCGAACATAAAGTGCACCAATTCCTTTAGGCCCATAGATTTTATGACCAGAAAAACTCATTAAATCCACGGGAATTTGTGATAAATTAATTGGAAATTTTCCTGCAGCTTGCGCAGCATCTACATGAAATAGACTTCCATTCGCTTTGACAATTTCACCTATCGTTCTAATATCCGTTAATGTGCCAATTTCATTATTGACCAACATCAAAGACACTAAAATAGTATCTTTTCTTAATGCCTTTTTGACCATATCGGGTGTGATTAAACCAGTTTGTGGTTCAGGTTTTAGATATGTCACTTCAAAGCCTTGCTGCTCTAATTCATAGCAGGTATCCAATATTGCTTTGTGTTCAATTTGGCTTGTAATTATATGTTTGCCTTGAGATTGGTATTGTTGAGCAATTCCTTTCAAGGCAAGATTATTTGACTCTGTTGCACCAGATGTCCAAATAATTTCTGAAACTTTTGCACCAACCCCATTTGCTACATGTTGTCTAGCATTTTCCACAGCCAAGCTCGCATTTTGACCATATATATGCGAAATTGATGCAGGATTTCCAAAATTATTTGAGAAACCCATACATCCTACCATTTCGTCAATAACCAGCCCTTCAATTGGGTTAGTAGCAGCGTAATCTAAATATATTAATTCATTCATAATATTAAATTTTATGTTAATGGTTTTTTCTCATTCTCTTTTTAAAAAGAATCAATTGAAATAAAGTTGAATAGCGCCCTAAAGCACTTTGCGTACTTCAAAGCCAAGCTGTTCAACTAAATTAGCTTTTGATAAAGGTGCAACGACAGATTTCTTAACTTTATCTAAACTTAAATAGTCAGTCACTAAACGCTTTAAATCTTTTATAGTGACTTTGAGAACCTTCTGACGTAAGCATTCTCTAACTGTAGGTGTAAGTCCATGTAGTGCAAAATGACAAGCTTTGATTGCTTCATCTGAAGGAGAACCTAATTTGTCCATACCTGAAATTACAGTTAAGATTGCTGCTTCTAAGAATTGAGAATCTTCCTGTTGTTCCATTAACCATCGCAAACTCGAATCAAAATCGACAAATGTTTCAGCTAAACGTGGATCACGATAACTAAAGAAACTGAAAGCACAAGTGTTTGGATCATAATCAGCACCACAATTATAAGCCCCTCCTTGCTCTCGAATTACATGATGTAAAAATCCATTTTTTAAAAAAGCTCCAAGTACCATAAACGCTGCTGCATCTTTATGATCAATCGTTACTGCAGGATATGCTTGAGCACAGAATTGAACATTCCCTTGAATTAACCATGCCTGATCATTCATATTAGATTTATGTTCAAGCGGTAGGAGTAGCTGTCCAGCAGTTTTTTTATTGGAGCTTGCCCATTGCTCTTGTAGTTCAGTTTTTACCTGAGGCATTTCTGAACCTTCGCAAATTAAAACAAACTCTTTATTTGCATTTAATAGATGGGCATGAATCGCTTGTAACTGTTGGCTAAAATTCAAATAAGCAACTTCA
This sequence comes from Acinetobacter bereziniae, assembly GCA_009912575.1. GTDB lineage: Bacteria > Pseudomonadota > Gammaproteobacteria > Pseudomonadales > Moraxellaceae > Acinetobacter > Acinetobacter bereziniae_A. The sequence continues at coordinate 2,303 of WNDP01000059.1, read as the reverse complement.
TCATAAGTAATATCATCTACAAGCTTAGATAAATAGTTTAAAGCACTTAAACCAAAATGAAATTCTTGGTTTTCCGCGAAAGCACTCATAAAACGAGAGGCACTTTGAATAGCATAAGCCTGCCCATTGTTAGAAATCAAAGATTTCCATTGAAGTTTATGTTGTTGTAACAATTCTAAGATTCTTGATTTTTCGTCAAAACGGATTTCTTCAAAAGCTAATTTTAGTAATCCAATTGCTGAATATTCATGTGCAAGCGACTTAATACTTAGAACTAAAAATCGACTGATAATATTCTTATCTGATATATGGCAACGTAATGAGCTATCCATCCATAAACCACCACTTACAGCAGTTTGAAGTTGTTGCAACTGCAAATAATTATATTTACCTGCGCCCAATTGTCCAAATAAAGAAGTATAAATTGGGAAATAAGGTGACTTTAAAACCTCATCTGGAATATCAATCAATACTTGTTGGTATAACAAACCATTGGTTCCAGTCGGATACATATGCAAATGCTTCTTTTCACCTGCAATTTCTATACTTCCTATTTCAAATTGCGGACACTGAATTTCAGACCGAATATCTGCAATCGTAATTTTCGGTAAAATGTCATAATCATCTTCACGTTCTTGGTGCTGTTTTAGAAGTCGTGCTTGTTGAAGTAAATTTTTATAATCCTTATCCGTTAGAGCTGCTTCAATTTTATCCAGCTAAACTTTCTTATCATTATTTATTTGAGATATATTTTCAGCATCTGATATAAATGTTATATAATCTCGATTATGTATATATATTAACTAAATAATATAAGTATAAGAAGATTTAAAAATAGTTTATTTTTTCATTTATTATTTATAATTAATTTGATTTCTTACAAAACTGAACATTATTTAGTATGAAGTATTAGCATATTTGTATTCTTATCAGTTTGTTTCTGATCCCGTAAGTTTGTATGGGTAATTGGATATTTGCACAATTTGCTTTTATACATTGAAGATTGTTTGATTGTTTCTAACGATTATCTGTTGAACAAAGTTCTACGAAAATTTATTTGTTGTAGTCAGATTCACTGAAAGTGTAAAATATCTAGGCTAAAAATTATACTTGATGCCCAAGGTACAAATCTGTCTGTAAGAATCTTGTACACTTCAGATCGGTTGGCTTTACCTTCTGACACTTGGTATCGGTTACTATTTTGTTGATATAATTTTTCTACTACGCAAAAATATATAAGACTGTAGAGTAGAGCATTTAACTTTAAATCTATGTATTTGTTAGTATGAGAAGTTGTAAATTTTTTTTTCTCTAGTTCGACAGAATAAAGTATTTGGAACTGAAGGGTTTGGCAGTAAATGATGAATCGCACTGTACTAAAATCTTTATATAAAAATAAATCAATTTATTTCAGACGTTTTAGTGAGAAAAAATTCACTGTTATTTGTGTTGTGGAAGGATTACTTCAAATTCAAAACTGACTTTTTTATGTACTTTTTAGAGATAATGATTATCACTTTAATTTCGATTGCAATACACGTGTCATGTTTATGGTGCCAACAAAAGTTCTTTTTCCCCTAACATCGTTAAAGTGTAGTATTTTAGTAGATCAATAAAGATAGAAAAAAAGTTATTTTTATTAGCGATATTTATAGAGATAGATGAACTGAAAAGATATAAAGTACAGTAATAGAGATAATTTAGAACTTCACAAACAAGATTGTGTAGAAATAAAATAATATGGCTTTTGAATTCCAGTTTGACATTTTTTTGTTTCTTTTTCTAGATCAAACTTTTTAAATTTCAATTAAAGAAAATAACCACAATAAACATCTCAATTATGTAATATTAACAATATTTATTGTATTGTCAGGTAAAACAATTTTTTTTAATTTTTAATGATTAACTAAACTGCGATATAATATTTACGTAATTTATTTCACCAAGCACAGATAACATGTTTTTTAATTTTGTAAACTAATTTATATTCTTGATCACTTGGTAGATAATTTTTTAGAATATTTTTGTAAAAGTTGTTTTCTGCTTTTTATTCACACTTTTACGACAAATTCATTTCAGGCAACTACATACCATGTTTTTTTTATGTAACTTTTAATAGCAGCTTATCAAGGTTCATTTGAATAATATAATATATTGAACCAATTAATAATTATTATAATCTATTAATAAATAATTATTGCCGATGAAACTTAAGTTGTCTCTACTAATTTCTGTCGGTAGCAAATTGCGGTAAGTTTGTATTTATATCATTGTATAAATGAGAAATTTATTCAGCTTTATTT
>WNDP01000058.1 GCA_009912575.1 Acinetobacter bereziniae | reverse complement strand
TTTCTGCACTTGATGACATTGCTTGGATTTTAAATTGCAGAGGCAGTGATGTTGAATATAATCCCGTGTTCTTAGCACACTTATATATAGATCATTCTCGAACTGTGCTTTTTATTGATAGTGCAAAGCTTTCATCTGAAATGCAGCAAAGATTTGCTTTGGATAACATTGAAATCTTACCTTATAGCGCAAGCAACGAGTTTTTGGTCGGACTTAAACAACAAAATATTTTAATTGATCCTGCAAAAACATCTATTGCCCATACACAGGCGATTGAACACCATAATCATTTGATTCTAGATATCAATCCCAGCACATTGTTTAAATCCCAGAAACACCCCTCAGAAATTCAGCATGTACGCAATGCCATGATCAAAGATGGTGTAGCCTTGTGCCATTTTTTTCATTGGTTAGATACATCGCTAACAAATAAGGAATCCATCAGTGAGTTGACAATTGACGAAATGATCACTGGATTCCGTGCCCAGCAAAAAGACTTTCTAGGGTTAAGTTTTTCAACGATTGCAGGTTTCAATGCCAATGGTGCGCTACCTCATTATCGAGCAACTGTAGAAAGTTTCAGCAAAATCACTGGTGACGGCTTGTTACTGATTGATTCAGGTGCACAGTATGCAGATGGTACAACAGATATCACCCGAGTCGTTCCAATCGGTACGACCAGTATTGAACAAAAACTTGATTATACCCTCGTTTTAAAATGTCACATCACACTTGCCCAAACCATTTTTCCTGAAGGCATTGCATCACCGCTTTTAGATTCAATTACCCGTCAGACATTATGGAAATATGGTTTGGATTATCGTCATGGTACAGGTCACGGCGTCGGTTATGCATTAAATGTGCATGAAGGGCCTCAAGTCATTTCATACTATGCACCTGTAACTTCAAGCAGCAAGATGTGCTCGGGCATGATTACATCCAATGAACCCGGCCTCTACCATCAAGGAAAATATGGGATTCGAATTGAGAATCTTGTCGTGAATCAACCGAAAATATTTGCTGATACAACTTATGGTGATTTTTTAGAGTTTGAAACACTGACGCTGTGCCCGATTAATCTCAGCTGTATTGTTTTGACATTGTTAAATGATGATGAAAAATCATGGTTAAATGAATACCATCAAACAGTTAGAGAACGATTAGCACCCCATTTAGAAGGTGAGGTTTTAAACTGGTTAAATGAAAATACACAAGCCATTTAACAGGATCTAAACAACTCATAAGCTCATTGTTTTAAACTTTGAGCTTTTGAGATAAATAGAAATCTTTTAATTTTTCATCTCCCGTGCTTTAAAAAGTATCTATATTCGTTGATGAACACTCATACATCTAAAAATGAGCCGTTTATATTGACACTTTATAAATAAAGTCCTACCTCAGACAGTTGCGCTAAAGTTTTTCAAGTATTATATTTCATCAATTTTTTTATAACCGAGCCAATAAATAAAATGTTTTTTGCTTTTTCCATCAGCTATTTTATCTAAAATCGCAATTACATTTTGCGGTACTGATGCTGTCCTTGGTCAAGAATAATAAGCATATTCCCTATGAGCATGAGCATGAGCATGAGCATGAGCAAAAAGAACACGGCTTAATTTACAGTGCAAGGTTTGGCTTTGTCTAAGAAAAACGAGCACAGCAATCAGCACGAGCACTTAGAGTACGATTTTGATTGTTTCCGTTTGGGTTGTGACTTTTGCATTTTTACATGCATTGGATGATTGAATAGTTTTAATCACTTCATTGCGACTGGGCAAAATCTTTAAACTCGAAACAATTTCCTCACCCGTTTTACAATCTTCCTCACCTAACTTTTCGCTAAAACGCCCTGGATCGCTAGAAGATTCAGCCGTTGCAATAATTTTAGCTTTCCATCCATCAAAATAGAGCAAATCTGTGGTTTGAGAGACTTCCCCCTGACCTGAAGCTGCGGATTCTATGGCAACCAACTGTATGGGTTTTGCATGATATTGCACAGTATACAATTTGAAATCATTGGCTTGACCACCAAACTCAAGTATTCGAGATTGTTTCAGCTTTGGTCGAGTCAATATGTAACCACCCCAAAAATTTCGACCTGCATTTTCAAACGTTACACCAGACAGATAAGCCAGCTCTCCAGATAACAGATGAATCTCTTGTGTACGATTGATCAAAATCGCTTTGGCAGGTGTCGCTTGCGAGTCATTCAGGTTCGTTATGCTATTGATCACCACTTGATCTGTAGGTTTTACTGCAAAACTTTGGGCAGAAAAACATGAAACCAAAATGACAAGACTCAAGCGACCAGAAGATAAAAGAGTCATATGATCAAGTTCCTAATCAAATCAGGCCTTAACGCCCCCATTCCATTTTTGCCATGTATGGACGTATTTTTTTAATTCGTTGAATATTGGTTTTTTCAATCTGTGTTAATTGGTTTTCTACATTAGTACTACATGGCATATACCATTTTTTATCAGCGAATTGATTGGCAATTTCTCGATTTGCAAATGAATAACCATGTCTTGCATAAATTTCATTACGCATCCAATCTAGTTCTTCAGCAGGAATTTGTATGTCTTCATCTTTTAGTAAACGTTGTGAAGCGACAGGATAATCACCCACATCTTTTTGATAACGACACTGTTGTGGTTTCAGGTCAAAATATTTGGGCTTTACTTTTGCCGTTGCAGACTCCCAACTCGACTCCAACACATTGGGCTGACTATGACTAACAACAAAAGTAAATATACCACTGCTTGATGGCGCACCACTTTCAGTTGCAGTAATTTTATAACCTTGAGCAGTCGTTTGTACCTTGCCTGAGAAGTTTTGTTTATTCTTGCCCAGAACACTGTAACCTTTGACCTGATTTCGATCTATAGACTGGATAAAAACACCAATTTTTTGTTCATCATATTTTCCAGACCAAGATTTCTGTAATTGTTGAATCTCCAGTGCATGGCTACTTTGAGTAAAAATAGCAGCCAGCCCAATCCATGTGATTAATCGCTTATTCATTGTTATTCCTATTTGTTATGACAAAGTTCAATGTATTTTCATGTTAATTTTAAATCAAATTATGCACTTTGTGGTGCAATCTGATGAAAAAATAATCAAATCCAATGTTAATTTAAATATGCTGTTGTTGTATAACTTTGATTATACTTTCTCCATCCCGTTTTATTAGAAGAAACAATGGCTAAAACAAAATGGATTATTTCGTACAGGGTCTTCACTACAGCTTCACTCATGATCTATGCCTATCTGTGCTACCTCATGATTGCAATCTGTTTGCAATATTTTCCTTGGAACCCAGAGCAGCATTTTTTATTGCTTAAGCAAGATGTAGTCAATACTCAGCCTTGGCAATCAGCTTTTAAAATCCATGTAATCAGTAGCAGTTTTGTACTCATTGCCGGATTTACACAGTTTTTTCGCATTTTTCGCACGCATTATCCCCGAATTCACCGCTGGAGTGGTTGGCTGTATCTGATCTGTATCTTGGGATTTTCTTTACCGAGTGGCTTAATTTTGGCTTTTTCAGCGGCTGGTGGATTATCCACGCAAATCAGCTTTGGCTTATTAAGCTTACTCTGGGCAGTCACGACCCTATCCGCTGTATATTTTTTATTAAAAAAATGCTGGATTCTGCATCGCGACTGGATGATTCGCAGCTTTGCACTCAGCCTTTCTGCACTCAGCTTAAGAACATGGAAGATGGGGCTTTATTCGCTACAGCCCTATTTTGACTGGCTGACACCTGTACACATTTATCAATTGGAATCATGGTTAGGCTGGGTGGTTAATTTAATCATTGCGGAGATCATTATTCTCAAATTACATTTGCACAAAACAGCAAAACCCTAAATAAATTTAGGGCTTTCTGATCAAAATCTCAAACTATTAAAGGTTTTATTGTTTTTGGGTCACTGTATAGTGATTTAAATCAAGCTGTTTGAGCTGGTTACGAAGCTCTTGTAATGACCAAGGCCAGGCAGCAAAGTTACGACCATTTTCATCCAAATAGTAAGACTTACAACCGCCTGCATTAAATACTGTGGTTTTCAAATGCTTTTGTAGGCGTTGATTATGTTGCGCAATCACCTCACCCTTAATTTCAAAACGGGTAAACTTCTGATCACGCATCTTCAATAAACCATCAACAATGTAGCCCACTTGCGCTTCTGCAATGCCAATAAATGAATCATAAACCAAAATATTTGGACCTAAAACTAAGAATGCGTTTGGAACATGCTCAATGCTTGCACCCAAATACGCTTCTGGAGAACTGTTTTTCCAACGCTCTGCGAGGATTTGACCATTGGCATCATAAACACGTTTACCAATTGGCGGATGTGAAACTTCAAAGCCAGTTCCCCAAATGATCACATCGACTTCATGGCGCTCACCGTTTGCGGCAATCACGGTATTACCATCAATTTCCACTAAACCATGTGGAACAAAACTCACATTATCCTGTTGTAATGCAGGGTAATAGTTATTGGCAAACAATAAACGCTTACAACCAATGGTAAAGTTGGGTGTAACATCTTTACGTAGTTTTTCATCTTTAATCTGTAGTTTTAGTAACTGCTTACTTAAAAAATTCACAGGTTCAAGTACTTTTGGATTGCGTAATCCAAAGTTAATCCCATTCAAAATTTGTGCAATACTGTTGCGCCAAGTTTGTTGAATCACTGGAAATCTAGAAATAATTCCTTTTGCTGTTTGGTTTAACTCCATATCGGCCTTTGGAAGAACCCATGGTGCTGTACGCTGAAACACGATCAATTGTTTAGCTAAAGGTTGTACTTGTGGGATAAATTGAATAGCAGATGCACCCGTGCCTATAACTGCAATACGTTTACCTGTTAAATCGTAATCATGGTTCCAACGCGCAGAATGGAACATTTCGCCCTTAAATGTTTCAATTCCCTTCAATTTTGGCATAGACGGTTCAGTGATTGGACCTGTAGTAAAAATCACTGTTTTTGCTTGGTAAGCGCCTTTAGATGTTTGTAAATGCCAAATATGCTGAGCTTCATCCCATTTTGCCTGCGTCAACTCATGATCAAATTCAATCTTTCCGCCCAAATCATATTTTTTAACCACTTCTTCCAAATAACTTAATATTTCAGGCTGTTTGGCAAACAGATGACTCCATTTATGGCTTGGAGAAAATGAAAATGAATAAAGTGCAGATGGCACATCACAACCACAGCCAGGATAATTATTATCACGCCACGTCCCACCGACTCGGCTGGCTTTTTCAAGAACAATGTAGTCATGATATCCAGCTTGATTCATTTGATAAGCTGCTGCAATTCCAGATATACCCGCCCCCACTACAATTGTGTCATAGGTATGTACAGGCTGCTTTTTCTTGGTACTGGTCACTTTCTTTTCAACAGGTTTTTTAGCCTGAGCTGCCTCGGAAGTTGTTTGAGTTTCAGCTTTTTGCTGAGCCGACTCAATCGCAACTTTAGCTGGCGTTTGAGTCTCGGTTTTTACTGTGGTAGAAGCTTGAGTACGTTTGGATACTGTTTTTACTTCTAGCGGTTTCTCTTCTGTATTAGTCGATTGTGCTGTGCTTGGTTGAGTCACATGCTTGATCTCTTCCAGTGTTGTTTGCGTCGTGGTCTTTTTTGCACTTTTATCTTCAGGAAGTGTTTCTAAAGTGGTATCTGTCGTCATAGTCGTCTACTCAAATCTTATTTTACGTATTTATTAAATAATGGATAACCAATACCCAACACTTTGGCATACAAGGCTGGTGAAGCACGTTTCATGATCCAGAATAGCTTTGCATCAGGTTGTGGGATGGTATAAAGCTTGTCAGCATCTAAATTATTCAAAGTCTTAATGGCAACTTGATCACTGGTGGTAAATGCGTGATTCATTAGCAGATCATCTGCTAGTCCTGCATAATGTCCCGGTAAACGACCATTTTTCATGATGTTGGTCGGCACAAGTGTCGGGCATAAAACATTGACACGAATATTATCTTTGCGAAGCTCTGCGGATAATGTTTCTGATAATGCCAATACACTGGATTTAGTCACGTTTAGGCTGTCATTTCTGGTGCAGCGGTATAACCTGCAGCCGAAGCCACATTAATAATGGCACCTCGACCTTGTTGTTTAAACTTTGGAACAAAATAATGACAACCATGAATCACTCCCCAGAGATTGACATGCATACACCATTGCCAATCTTCTAAAGAAACTTCATCAAACTTACCACCTAAACCCACACCCGCATTATTAATGACCAAACTCACAGGATGATTCATTAACTTTTCAGCCTGTTCAGCTAACGCTTTGACTTGCTCTTTCACGCCAACATCACATTGCACAGCAAAGGCTTTTCCAGAAGTTTGTGACTCAATCAAATTTACCGTTTCTTGAGCTGCATCTAAATTAATATCGGCACAAACAACTGTTCCACCACGCTTAGAAAGCTCCATAGCAAAACTACGTCCGATTCCACTGCCTGCACCTGTCACCACTGCATAAGCATTTTGGCTTGGTTTTACTTTTTTAGAAAAAAATCCCATATCTCTTCAATCCATCTATTTTTTTGTTTTACGAACGCAACGTTGGGTAAAATTCTTTCTTCATATAAGGCGTAAGAATACCGGTCTCAGGGTTCAATAACTTTTCTTTGTAATATTCCAAAAATTCTGAGGTATCATGATCATTTGGATGAAAATCTGGACGTAGATAATCAAAAATATGTTTAAAGCTACTGCCATAGACACCATCTTTTAAACCAAAAATCAGGCGGAAATTGTATGGAATATCACGCCAATAACGTAAGCTGATTAAATTTTTTGGATTACGATAAAAAGGAACCAAAAAAGAAGCAGCTGAAATCAATACAAGAATCGTGATCAAAGCTGGAAAAAATCCAGCAATACGCAATAAATAGTTATTTGATAATTCTTGAAATACATCAAAAGCGATGTCTTTATGCTCAGACTCTTCAAGCATATGCCACATCCAGATCGCACGCTGTTTTTCATCCTGAGAACGGAAGAATATTTCCTCGTGATTCATCATGTATTCAGCCAGAACAGCTGTAAAATGCTCAATCCCAGCCATCAGCGAAAGTTTCATTGGTTGCGGAAGACGCTCGAATCCATATTCAAACGCCCAGCCCGCCCATGTACGGAAAAGCTTAACTGGCAAATCACGTATTAAATAAGCCTCATTTAACTCTTCATGCATCTTAGAGTGAATTGCTTCTTGACCAATCAAAGATGTTACACGTTGCTTAAGCAAAGGATCAGTGATGAAGTCACGATGATATCGCGCAGTATCAATCACCAGATCTTCACCACGTGTCAAAAAAATTGACAATGAAGCAAAGTAGGCACTCGCCAACTCGGCATCCATATAAAATCTGTGGTCGAGTTTTTCTGGGTCAAAATCAAACTTCATATGCCGAATAGGAATAATCGCTGTTTGATTTTCCAAACTGAATGGCGCTGCAGCAAAAACTTTAGCGACGGCTTTTTTTAGCAGCTTCACGAACATAGCAAATACTCTTTATTCATTTAATCTGGGAATTCATAATCTAGTGTGTTTTTTAAAGACACGATACAAATCACCTTTTGAGTAAAAACTCTAATTTGATAGATAAAAATTACGATATGCATCGTCAATTACCATTGGCATATGCAGACATTCGATTAGCAAATTATGACAACCACATCAGATTGTCTGACAATCACTTTAGAACATTGTGCTTCAGCTTAGAAAATGGCCCTTGAAGACAAATTTCGATGGTGTGTTGAGAAATCACAAATGATCAAAAACACTGTTTTATGGCATGACAGAAGAGTAACTATGCAGCCACTCCTCTTTATTCGATCAGCATTTCAGAGTGGATCAGCTACGGATCGCTGGCGTAAATTCTTTGATAAAATATGGACTCAGTGTTCCTGTCTCAGGATCAAGTAGCTCTTTCTTGAAATAATCCAATAGTTCACTGGTGTCATGATCATTGGGATGAAAACTTGGGCGTAGATAGTCAAAAATATGCCCCAAACTACTTCCAAATACACCTTCTTTTAAACCAAAAAGTAAATTCCAACTCCCCTTGGCTTCTCTCCAAAAACTTAAACTCAAAGTATTTTGTGGACGTCGCAAAAACGGCAAGAATAATGCACCCGCTCCGACACCCACTCCAAGCGTAATCAATGCAATAAAGAATCCTAAAATGCGTAAACTGTAGTTCGCAGAAAGGACTTGATATGTATCATATGCAATATCTTTGTGTTCAGATTCTTCAAGCATATGCCACAGCCATAAAGCACGTGTTTTTTCATCGAGAGAATGGTTAAAAATGTCTTGGTGTGTCATTGCATATTGAGCAAAAACAGCAGTGAAATGCTCGATTCCAGCCATCATTGAAAGCTTCAATGGCTGTGGAAATTTTAGAAAAGTATTGTTAAATACTTGCTCAGCAAGAAAGCGATACAATTGCACTGGCAAGTGATTGGGGATCATCGTTTCGTTATATTCTTCGTGTACTTTAGAGTGAATCGCTTCTTGACCAATCAAACTGGTTAAACGCTGTTTCAATATTGGGTCTTTAATCTGGTCACGGTGATGGCGAGCAGTTTCTATCACCAGCTCTTCACCATAAGTTAAAAAAATCGAAAGTGCTGCAAAATAAGCAGTTGCCCATTCCTTTTGCATAAAAAATTTAACATCAAGCTCATCAGGGCTAAACTTGAAATCAAAATGACGAATGGGGATATTAGCGACCTGCTCAGTTAAATCTACCAATTGGCTTGGAAAAACTTTTGCAAAGGCCTTTTTGACTGGTTTAGCAAGCAACATATAAAACCTCATCTGTTTATCTATAGCGCAAAGCTTTGTCTAAAAATCCAGTACAAATTCACATTCCTAGTCAAAACCATGCTTTTATACAGCCGAAATTAAGACATATTGCATCAAATACCATTAGCATTTACGGTCAATCGATTGGCAATTTATGACTATCCAACAAAGTGTCAGACAAATAACTTAAACAAGTGTATTTGCTGATAAATAATGACCCGAGAGGACATTTTTAATCATCAGTTTGACTTGAAGCCTGACTTAAATAGTCGTTATGGTGAGTCAATGATTGATTTGATTCAGAACAGAGAAAGACATGTGCAATATAAAGATTATGGAAACTTGGCTTGATTTAAAATTAGATGTCTTTGATGCAAAACTTTATGTGAAATCATGGATTCCTCATCAGCACTTAGCAACGCCAATCATTCTTTTGCATGATTCACTTGGTTCAGTACAACTTTGGCGAGATTTCCCCGAAAAACTTGCTGGAATTACAGGACGTCAAATCATTGCCTACGATCGATTAGGTTTTGGACAATCTTCCGAACACCCAAATATATTAGATATTGATTTTGTTAAAAATGAAGCAATAGAAGTTTTTTCAGTCATTTTAGAGCAATTGAAAATTCAAGATTTTATTGTGATGGGACATAGTGTGGGTGGTGGGATGGCAACTCACTGTTCTGTGCAGTATCCACAGCAATGCAAAGCCTTAATCACCATCTCAGCACAATCTTTTGTAGAACAACAAACCCTTACTGGAATTCAAGATGCTAAAACCAACTTTCAACATGTAGGACAAATGAATCGTCTTAAAAAGTATCATGGAGAAAAAGCCCAATGGGTTTTGGCTGCATGGACAGAAACTTGGCTATCTTGCGAATTCCGCCATTGGCACTTAAAAGACACAATAACGCAAATACAATGTCCTCTATTGGTTATTCATGGAGAACTTGATGAATATGGCTCTTTGGCTCAGCCTCAACAATTTATTAATTATGCGTCAGGAAAAAGTCAAATGGAGATTATTACAGGCGCAAAGCATATGCCACATAAAGAAAATCCTGAGCAAATATTAGAAATCATTCAATCTTTTATCGCCGATCTTGATATCGCCTAAACTGGCTTTTTCATCAGTGTATTTTGATTTAGATTTTGGCTGTCTATTTGAAAAAATTAGAGATTTTTTATAACCTATGTTTAAAACAAATGTTTAACCAAAGAGTCTTCATTTTAATCTACTCTCAAATATCGAAGCTAGATTGAATAACTGGCATATCTTTTAATTCGAAAAGTTTTTTTTAATTGATAGGAATTGATCAAATTTGTCATTCGATACACAAACAATTCCTATTTGGGTGCTGTACATTCAATGCTAAACTGATTTTAATTCCCTTTAAACCTCTTCCAACAATGTTGAAACAGTTTTGGCACTTGGCAAAAATACTCAAAATAGATCAGTTTAAATATCGCTCATTAACTGACGGAGAAATCCGCATTAGCCGAACTGTGTTTGGAGCGTTAATTGATTATGATCGGGTTAAGGTCATGAACCACCCCTACTTACCTTGGCAACCTGTTGGCATACTTATGGCACCCAATGGCTACATTCATTTAAAAAATGCAGATTATTGTGAAGATTTTTCCTGCATGAGTTTAGCCTATCAAGCGGTGTTCATTCATGAAATGGCACATATCTATCAATGCCAACGCCATGAAAAGGTATTGCTTAAAGGCGCAATTTTACAATCTGCCTTTTATTTAAGTTTTGGTCGCTATAACCCTTATCGGTACACCCTAATCAAAGGTAAAGCTTATTTTGACTATAATATTGAACAACAAGGTGACATCGCCAAAGATATTTTTCTCAATCGAATTGAAAATATTATTCTGCCACAACAAACTGCATGAGATTTAATTTCAAAAACGCCTATTTTGGCTGTTTTTTGTGATGCATTTCATAATTTCTTTTAAAAGAATATGAATTCCGATATAAAAACCAAAAAATAATGAAAAATCACTAGTTTCTACAAAAAAAATACTCTAAATTCATGGTGTCATTGATGCTGTACTGAATAAACTTGATGAATCACTAGCTTCTGACATTTTTTTAGTTAAAATACTCAATGTCTGAAATTTTTGCCTTGCAAAAAAATAAAGATTTTTGATGATTTTTGATGATTTTTGATGATTTTTGATGATTTTTGATGATTTTTGATGATTTTTGATGATTTTATAGCTTCGCCCTTTGGCAGTTTTTTGTTGTGTCTATATATACATACGTTGAATAACTATATTTCTAAAAATCAACAAGATGTATATAAATTACCCTATTGGAATAGGATTTGGTTTAAATGAAAAGTTTTAAAATTGCTCTTGCGCAATTCTCTCCATTCATTGGTGATCTCGATTCAAATGTTCAAAAAATGATTGAGCAAGCCAATGAAGCAAAAAAACAGAATGCTGAACTTGTTGTTTTCCCTGAACTTTCAATCATCGGTTACCCTGCTGAAGATTTGTTTCTACGTCCGAGCTTAGCAAAACGTACAGCACAAGCTTTTGAAAAATTGGCAACAGTCAAAGATATCGTAATGGTCTTTGGTTTTGTGAACCTCACTGAAGATGGGCAACGTTATAATGCCGCTGCTGTCATGAAAGACGGTCAAGTTTTGGGTATTTATAATAAGCAAAACTTGCCAAACTACAGCGTATTTGATGAAAAACGTTATTTTAATGAAGGACATCAACACTTAGTTTTTGAATACTTAGGTCATAAGTTTGGTGTATTAATCTGTGAAGATGTTTGGTCTTTAAACACAGTACAACAACTGGCTCAACTTAATGTTGAAAGCGTGATCGTGCTCAACGCTTCACCTTATGAAGTTGGTAAACCTCAACATCGTATCGTGACTTTAAAAGAGTTGGCAAAACAACTGAATTTGAACTTAGTCTATGTTAACCAAGTTGGTGGACAAGACGATCTAATTTTTGACGGTACAAGTTTTGTGATTAACCAATCAGGTGAAGTTGCTTTACAAGCACCAAGCTTTATTGAAGATCTCTACTTCACAGAATACCAAGTTGAAAATAAAAGCTATCAAGTTGTTGAAACTGCACCTGCTTTAAGCACCATGGCTGAAATCTATCAAGGTTTAGTTTTAGCGACACGTGACTATGTACAACGCTCAGGTTTTCCTGGTGTGATTCTTGGATTATCTGGTGGTATTGATTCCGCTTTAACACTCGCAATCGCTGTAGATGTGATTGGTGCAGATAAAGTTCAAGCTGTGATGATGCCTTATACGTATACATCTCAAATCAGTGTTGAAGATGCCACAGAACAAGCAAAACGAATGGGTGTTACTTTTGGTATCGCTGAAATTCACCCGATTGTGAATAGTTTCATGCAAACCCTTTACCCATTCTTTGGTAATTCACCAGCGGATGCAACAGAAGAAAATCTTCAAGCACGTGCTCGTGGTACATTGTTAATGGGTTTATCCAATAAATTTGGTAATTTAGTACTTTCAACAGGTAATAAGTCTGAACTCGCAGTCGGTTACTGTACTTTATATGGTGATATGGTTGGTGGTTTTGCAGTACTGAAAGACGTTTATAAAACCATCGTGTTTGAATTGGCGAAGTACCGTAACAGCATTTCTGAAACACCTGTAATTCCAGAACGTGTAATTACTCGCCCACCGTCAGCCGAACTTCGTCCTGATCAAAAAGACCAAGACTCTCTTCCTGCTTACGATATATTGGATGCTATTCTCTATGCCTATATCGAAGAAGAACAAAGCCAAGAGGACATCATTGCCAAAGGTTTTGAACGTGAAGTTGTTGAAAAAGTGATTCGTCTTGTAGATCGTAATGAATACAAACGCCGTCAAGGTTCAATTGGGCCACGCATCAGTTCACGTGCTTTTAGTCGTGAACGTCGCTACCCGATTGTAAATGGCTGGAAACCAGGTGTATAAACCTCGTGAATGTGAATAATTCACTCCCATCGAGCTTTGCTCAGGAACTTGCTCAAGCACTTTTGCTTGAGCAAGTGCGCTTTACTAAACAACAATTACTCGATCAAAAAAATCCTCAATTTATTCAAAATCTTATTTCACAAACGTATCAAAATGCAGACAAAGTTCTTTTAAAAGATGTGATTCAACTGGAACAACTTCTCTCTGTCGTTCAGAAATATGCTTTCGAGTTGAACTTAGGTGCAGATATCCTCGAGTTTATTGGTGTAGTCGCACAAAAAATTCATCAATATGCAATTAGTAGCCAAACCATTTTTAATGATTTACTTTCTGATGAGTCCTTCGAGCTGTGGATGTTCAAAATTTTAGAACTTGAACAGCTTAGAGATTACCTTCAAGAAAATTTACAACATAATCCGCAGATTCAACAGGTCAGCTTACAACTCGCCAATCAGATTCTTGAAAGCAATACCCCTTGGCTCAATCAACTTCGTCAATACACAGTCAAACAAAATCGTCTTGGCTCTAAAGTGATTAGCTTCATCCAAGATCAACAGCAAAATATTGAATTAAAACTCGAACAGCAACTTGCAGCAGCAATACGCAAACAACTCAGCAATATTATTTTACTTCCAAATGAAGATTTGGCAGATATTGCGACACATATTTGGTCCGAAGTTAAACAACGCTCTTTAAAAGAAACCTTTTCTCAGCTTCAATCCATAGACTTCGAAGAGTTCTTTATTCTGGTTTATGAAACGTGGAAAGAGCTGCGTGAAACAGAATATATGCAAAACGTCATTCTTAATGTCGTAGAAGCATTTTATGAATACTTTGGTGAATATAGCCTACAAGAGTTACTTCACTCTGTCGGCTTAGATAAAAATGATTTGTATATTGAAGCTGATCGTTTTATTCCCTACACATTAGGCGCATTAGAACAGCATGGTGTATTGGACAGTATTATCCAATCTTTGACTGCACCATTTTATTTGGACTCACAAACCCATCGTTTTATAGAGAACTTTCTGGCTGAGAAAGCATAGCATTTGATAAAACACGAAGGATTTATTGGGTTAGATTTCTCTCGTTAATCAAAGAATCAACGTTATGCATAGTAAAAATTTTATCGTTGATAAAACTTAATTTCATTGAAAAACCATGTCAAAACTTGCTTGCGCGAACAATTGCATAGATGGGTGAAATATTGAATCAGTAAAACATCTTCATTGGGCAGTTTCTAGCTTACTTTTTTTCTAGTTTACTTCTTTATTTTAGATTTGATTGAAAATTTATCTAATTGCTAGGTGTATAAATTCAGATCAAGCAAATTAATCATTGTCTTGTCGGCCCAGCAACCTAATATTTTGACAAAAAACTGATTACACAAAAAAAGAGACCATGCAGTGAGCATGGTCTATAAAAATGGTGGCTATGACGGGACTTGAACCTGTGACCCCCGCATTATGAGTGCGGTGCTCTAACCAACTGAGCTACATAGCCATAAACTGTGTGCGCATTATCTAAAGTTATATACTCGACGTCAAGCACTTAAACACCTTAATGCTCACACTTTAAACAGTTGATATTTAAATGTTTAAAATTAATACATATTTATAATTTTTATTAAAAACAAGCAAAGTAAATTGATGAAATTAGGCCATTAATTTTTAAATTTCAATCTCTGATAAAGACCATTCATTAACCCTAGATTCAAATTTAGCATGTTTCAACTGGGTCGTGACTTTACCGATAATTGAATTGCTATTCTCTTCATCATTTTAGAGATTTTTAAGCGCATATATAAAAATAGAGAGTGATTTACCACTCTATTTGCAACCAGTTCTTCCATTTCAAGATCAAGATAACCCTGATCTTGAACCACCATCATGAGTGCTTCTGCAATATAATCCGCAGCAGTATCATCCAGTGAAGAATCCAAGTCCTCAAACTGAGGCTTCATTTCATTGATTTCAATTACAGTTAGATTTGCCAAGGAATATATTTCAGCATCACTAAAACTGGTTCTAGCGACTTTTTTAGCAAATTTTTCAATGAGTTGCTTTATTTCCGCAACCAGAATATCAGGATAATATTCATCATCGAACATTGGGAGAAGTAGATCGTTAAACATAGCAACCTAAATAAAACAGCAATTCACGCGCTTATATAACACAAACCATACAATTCACCAAATTAACTCGCTTTATAAGCACTGCATTTTCTAAAAATAAATTATTTTTAGAACATTCAACTCATATCCCTATTAAATATTTTTTACAGATAGAGAGTGGCAACTGACTTTATATTCACTGTTTAAGCAACTAGATTGCTGTCTGCATTACTTGCCAAATTTTAATCGCATCTGACATTGCTTTTACATCATGTGCACGTACCATACAGGCTCCTTGCTGAATACTCATCAAATGCGCAGTTACACTGCCTACTGCACGATTTTGAGCATCTGCCCCACCTAAAGCCTCTCCTATGAAACGCTTACGTGATAAGGCGGATAAAATGGGATATCCCATTGCGTTCAATTTATAAAACTCATTCAATAGTTTTAAGTTCTGGTGTGCATTTTTAGCAAAACCAAAACCAGGATCAATCATGATGTTTTCGGGCTTAACCCCTGCTTGTATCGCTTGATCGACACGTTGTTGAAGCTCCTTAATCACATCCAAAGTGACATCCTGATATTGGTCCAGTTGATTCATGGTTGTTGGTTCACCACGCATATGCATGATAATTACAGGAATATCCAGTTCTGCTGCTGTTTGCAATGCATTTGGACGTGTTAATGCTCTTACATCATTCCAAATATGTGCCCCAACCTTGACTGCTTCACGAATCACTTCTGGTTGCGAAGTATCAACCGATATCACTACATCATACTGAGCAAGTTCAGCAACCACAGGAATGACGCGTTGGATTTCCTCAGTGATTGCAACAGTTGATGCACCAGGTCGTGTAGACTCACCGCCGACATCAATAATGGTCGCACCTGCTTCAATCATTTGTTTGGCATAAGCAATGGCTTGATCTTTTTGATTATGTTGCCCGCCATCACTAAAAGAGTCAGGAGTAACATTCAGTATTCCCATGACATGCGCTTGTGATAAATCTAAACTCAAACGCCCACACTTTAAGATTTTATTAGGCAGTGACACCAATTGCATGTCGCTTCTCCATGATTAAGTCGACTTAGTTTAACAATGACAATCCATTTCAAGATAAATTCTTTTAATAAAAAATAGATTTGCATAAAAAAGAGCCTCAATTGAGGCTCTTTTTACTTATTTCAATTAGGTTGATGGTAATGGTGGTGGAGTTGATGGACCATCTGTTGGCGTCACATCAATCACTGGATTGTCAGCAACATAAACCTTAGGTGGTTGAGGCTCACGACCTTCCATGATGTCACGGATTTGATCACGATCAATTGTTTCCCATTCCATCAAAGCTTTCACCATTGCATGGGCAATATCTTTGTTATTTTCAAGAATATCACGTGCAACTTTGTACTGCTCATCGAGAATGCGACGTACTTCTTGGTCAACTTGTTGTTGAGTTGCTTCAGAAATCGTACGACTACCCACGTTTCCGAAGAAACCATTTTGGTTTTCATCTTCGTAAACCATCACACCCATTTTGTCAGACATACCGTACTTGGTAACCATTGCACGTGACATTTTGGTTGCACGTTCAAAGTCGTTAGAAGCACCTGTTGACATTTGGTTAATGAATACTTCTTCTGCAATACGGCCACCGAATAAGATAGAAAGTTCATTCAACATCTTAGACTTGTAATGGCTTGTTTGATCATGTTCAGGCAGTTGCCAAGTCACACCTAGCGCCCAACCACGTGGCATAATTGTTACTTTATGCACTGGATCAGTACCCGGAAGAATTTCCGCTACAATCGCATGTCCTGCTTCGTGATAAGCTGTAGCACGACGTTCTTCTTCACGAATCACCATCGACTTACGTTCAGGTCCCATATAGATCTTGTCTTTTGCATCTTCAAAGTCATGCATATCGACAGTGTTCTTATTGCGACGTGCAGCAAACAACGCAGCTTCGTTCACAAGGTTTGCCAATTGCGCACCAGAGAAGCCTGGTGTACCACGTGCAAGCACTTTAAGGTCAACACCTGTAACAGATGGAAGCTTTTTCAAATGCACTGCCAAAATCTGTTCACGACCCTTGATGTCAGGAAGACCGACCATCACTTGACGGTCAAAACGTCCAGGACGTAACAACGCTTTATCAAGTACGTCAGCACGGTTGGTTGCTGCAATAACGATAATACCTTCGTTACCTTCAAAACCATCCATTTCAACCAACATTTGGTTCAAGGTTTGTTCACGTTCGTCATGACCACCACCTGTACCTGAACCACGGTGACGACCTACGGCATCAATCTCATCAATAAAGATGATACATGGCGCATGGCGTTTTGCTTGTTCAAACATATCACGTACACGTGAAGCACCAACACCTACAAACATTTCAACGAAATCAGAACCAGAAATGCTAAAGAAAGGAACTTTTGCTTCACCAGCAATCGCTTTCGCAAGTAAAGTTTTACCTGTACCTGGAGGACCAACCATCAACACGCCTTTAGGAATTGTTGCCCCTAGACGTTTGAATTTTGCTGGATCTTTCAAGAAATCTACAATTTCTACAACTTCTTGCTTGGCTTCATCACAACCAGCTACATCGGTAAAGGTTACTTTGATTTGGTCTTCAGAAAGCATTTTTGCCTTCGATTTACCAAAACTCATTGGACCATTTTTACCGCCTGTACCACCGCCCATGTTACGCATAAAGAACATGAACAATAAAATAATTAAAAGCACAGGGAAACTTGCAATGAGAAGTTGCATCAACAAACCTTGACGTTGAGGTGCAGTACCTTCAACAACAACGTTATTTTTGATGAGTGTAGGCATCAGTTCAGGATCTTGAACTGCTGGGCGAATACTTTCAAAGTTCGAACCGTTCTTTTTTTCGCCGCTTATTCTTTCACCATCAATTGTGACTTTACTAATTTGACCAGCATTCACCGCTGTGACGAATTCAGAATAATTCATCGCAGAAGGCTTACTGCGGTCACTGAGATTGCTGAAGATTAAGATCAGCACACCCAGTATGACCAGCCACAATACGGCATTTTTGAAGTAATCGCTCAAAGCTTTATTCCCATATATAACTATTTTGATCAGGCTCAATCTTGCTTGATCGTAACAAAAAGCGAGTAATGAATTTCGCAATAAAGATTAAAAAGGCACAAAATGCACAATTTTTAACAACTTGGCAAGCATTTGTTGGCAATTCATTACGAACTACGAACATACCTTAAAAACGCCACCTATTGCGAAACTTTTTACGGCCCTGTCCAATTAAAAAAACTTCTTTTGAACGTGCACGTGAAGCAGCTGGTTTTGCAGTTTTTAAGACAACAAAACTATCCACGACTTGCTTTCGGAACTCATCAAAGCCACTTCCTTGGAAAACCTTTACTACAAACTGCCCTTTAGGTCCTAAAACTTTATTGGCAAAATCTAGTGCAAGTTCACACAAATAAATCTGGCGAGGTTGATCTACAGCCCTATTACCTGATGTATTGGGGGCCATATCTGAAATTACAACGTCTACAGTGCGTCCATTTAAAATATTTAACAATTTTTCGAAAACTTCTTCTTCTCTAAAGTCACCTTGTAAAAAAGTAACATCTGGTAAAGCGTCCATTTCCAAAATATCTGAAGCAATCACTAAACCCTTATCACCAACGAGTTTACCTGCGATTTGCGACCAACTTCCTGGCGCAGCTCCCAAGTCAACCACAGTCATACCAGGTTTAATCATTTTATATTTTTCTTGAATTTCAAGAAGTTTATATGCTGCGCGAGCTCGATAACCTTCTTTTTGTGCTTTTTTCACAAAAGGGTCATCTAAATGCTCTCTCATCCACGCACGACTACTTTTGGATAACTTCTGGTTGGTAATGCGTGTAGCCATAACTCTCTTGATCTAAACGGATAACTAACTTGTGATTGTACGTGAAAAATATTCTCAATGCAGTATTCATATTGATTTAAATCGATAGATATTGGTATGTTTTTTTGAATAAGCTGCATCGATTATTTCTACAGAATTTACAGCGCAGTGATATGGCTTTTGTTATACTAAGTCGTTTTTAAAATCAGGTTATCTTTTATGGCGTCTCTATCTATCCAAGAACGTAAGCGTTTACGTCAAATCGGACACGCATTAAATCCAGTTGTAATGCTTGGTGATAAAGGTTTGACTGAAAGTGTCGTTGAAGAATTGAACCGTGCTTTAAATGATCATGAGCTGATCAAAGTCAAAATCACGGGTGAAGATCGTGAAGCTCGTGCAGCAACTATCGCTGAACTTGCAGAAACAACTGGTGCAGAAGTGGTACAAACCATTGATAAAATTGCTTTGCTTTACAAAAAAGCGGCTAAACAAAATCAAAAACTCTCTAACTTAGTTCGTCACGCTCATCTTTCAAATTAAGATTTATTTTCATGGCAAGTTACGAACTTAGTGCTTTTGATCGTCGTTTTCAAAGCATCTCTTTAGTGGGTGCTATTGAGCAAGTGAGTCCATATACCTTAAATGTTGGTTATTGGCTTAGAGATCCCAATCAGTTCATTGTGTATCCAGAACCAGTTACAGCGCATCCACGTCAAGATTTTCTGTGGGAAAATACGTGTTTTGAAATTTTTATTGGTGTGCAAGGCGAAGATCTCTATCGAGAAATTAATCTCTCCCCTTCTCAAGCTTGGCAAGCCTATCAATTTGAAGAATATCGCTACCCTGAAACTGTACCTCCTGTTGTCGCCTATGATATTGAACTTAACCAACTCAAGCGCACACATTATGGTTTAAACGTTAGTTTAGATCTGACTGAATTTATGCTTGCACATAAACTAAAATGGTCTGATCTATTTATAGGATTAAGTGCTGTTTTAAATACCACTCAAGGTCAACACTTTTTCGCTATGCAACATAGTGGACAACAAGCTGACTTTCACAACAAACGTGATTGGTTACATACCTTTTAACACATCGTGGTTATACAACAGTTAAATAAAAAAGTGAGGCAAAGTGCCTCACTTTTTTATTTGTGTATTGCATTGCAACATTGGTTTATTGCAATGACAAAACAATTCTGGTCAACTTATTGCTTAGTTGTCACTTTGTTCCATACTTCTAAAGTATGCTCTTTAGAACGTTTAAGTGTTTCAGTAAGCTGTACCTTATGTTTAGATGAAATTTGTGAAACATCTTCACGAAGTTCTTTACCAACTTCAGTCAACTCTTTCACTAAAAGATTGAGTTCTGATTTTAAGAAATCAGCCAATTCAACTAAATCTTTTTGTGAAGTAGAGAATTGTGTTTTGATCACATCAAGACGTTGTACCAAATCCTGTTTAAAGTTTTGAACTTGATCTTGTACTTGTTCATTGAGTTGCTCTGTTTCAGCTTCAAGTTTTGTTTTGGTATCAGCTACAGCTTGAGTCACCGTTTGCTGTGCATCTTTACCCAACTTTTCCAAATTATCAGCAGTTTCAACAACAACTTCTTTCAAAGCTGCTGTGTCTTTTGTTACTTTTTCAGTCACACTTTCTTTCGATATTGTCATCATGATTCCCCCTGGAATGCGAAACAATAAGATAGCGTGTAGAGATAAATTTTAGAATTTGATTTGTCTAACAATTATTAAATACTTACAATTTCAAGAAGTTCATTTAAAAAGCAGAACTAGTAAAAAATAGCAAGGCATTTATCTCACAATATCCACATAAATAAAATGGACTTCCCAAGGGTTCATGCGTATAATACGCTGTCTAAGTTATAAGCGAGCAGACATAAGGAGGGTAGGATTTAATTAGCCTTCCTTTTTTTTCGTCTTCTCGCTTTTTTACAGCCCTATTTTGTGGTTTTAGTTCAGGAGCTATGGTTTGAGCACCCCCGCCATTTTAGCCCTTGCTGACGGTACTATTTTTAAAGGTACATCGATCGGCGCTACGGGAAGTACGACTGGTGAAGTCGTTTTTAACACTGCCATGACTGGTTATCAAGAGATTTTGACTGATCCTAGTTATGCACAGCAACTTGTAACTTTAACTTATCCTCATATCGGTAATACTGGTTGTAATGAAGAAGACGTAGAGTCTGGGCGTATTCATAAAGTCTGGGCGAATGGTCTTATCATTCGTGACTTCTTACCTTTATTACACAGCAATTTCCGCGCAAATCATTCTCTTGGCGAATACTTAGAACAACATAATGTCGTTGCCATTGCAGATATCGATACACGTAAATTAACGCGTATCTTACGTGATAAAGGTGCACAGAACGGATGCATCCTTGCCGGCGAAAACATCACTGTAGAAGAAGCAATTGCCAAAGCACGTGCTTTTGGTGGCTTAAATGGTTTAGACCTTGCTAAAGAATGCTGTGACCCTGAAGGTTTTGAATGGACTGAAGGCTCATGGACACTAGGCAAAGGTTTCTCTCAACCAGAAACTAAATTCCATGTAGTTGCATACGATTACGGTGTCAAAACCAACATCTTACGTATGCTTGCAGATCGCGGTTGTAAGTTGACTGTGGTTCCTGCTCAAACTCCTGCTGAAAAAGTGTTAGCACTTAATCCAGATGGCGTATTCCTTTCAAACGGTCCTGGCGATCCGGCAGCATGTGATTATGCCATCGAAGCTGTGAAAACGATTGTGGATACAACAAATCTACCTGTATTTGGTATTTGTTTAGGTCACCAAATTCTTGCTTTAGCTTCTGGTGCTAAAACCGTAAAAATGCCGCATGGTCACCATGGTGCAAACCATCCTGTACAAAACATTGATGATCAAAGTCAATACCACGGTACAGTGATGATTACTTCTCAAAACCATGGCTTCGCTGTAGATGCAGAAACTTTACCTGCAAATCTTAAAGCAACGCATAAATCTTTGTTCGATCAAACTCTACAAGGGATTCATCGTACAGATAAGCCTGCGTTTAGCTTCCAAGGTCACCCTGAAGCAAGCCCTGGTCCACATGACTGTGCCCCATTATTCGATCATTTCATCGAACTTATTGAAGCATCTAAGAAGTAATTAAGGAAGCGACCATGGCTAAACGTACAGACATTAAAAGCATCTTAATTATTGGTGCGGGTCCGATTGTCATCGGACAAGCATGTGAGTTCGATTACTCAGGTGCACAAGCATGTAAAGCCCTTCGTGAAGAAGGTTATCGTGTTATTTTGGTGAACTCTAACCCAGCCACCATTATGACTGACCCAACAATGGCAGATGCCACGTATATCGAACCGATTACGTGGCAGACGGTTGCAGCAATCATTGAGAAAGAACGCCCAGATGCAGTTCTTCCTACAATGGGTGGTCAAACTGCATTGAACTGTGCACTAGCACTTGATGCCAACGGTATCTTAAAAAAATTCAATGTTGAATTAATCGGTGCAACTAAAGAAGCGATTGAAAAAGCTGAAGACCGTAAATTGTTCGACATCGCAATGCGTAAGATCGGTTTAGAATGTCCACGTGCTGATGTTGCTGAAAGCATGGAACACGCACTTGAAATTCAAGCGCGTTTTGGTTTCCCTGTCATCATTCGTCCATCATTTACAATGGGTGGTTCAGGTGGCGGTATTGCTTACAACAAAGAAGAATTTATTGAAATCTGTGAGCGTGGTTTCGATCTTTCTCCAACAAAACAATTATTGATCGATGAATCATTGATTGGTTGGAAAGAGTACGAAATGGAAGTTGTGCGTGATAAAAACGACAACTGTATCATTGTTTGTACCATTGAAAACTTTGACCCAATGGGTGTACACACTGGTGACTCAATCACTGTTGCGCCTGCTCAAACACTGACAGATAAAGAGTTCCAATTACTCCGTAATGCGTCTTTATCTGTACTTCGTGAAATTGGTGTAGAAACAGGCGGTTCAAACGTTCAATTCGGTATTAACCCGAAAGATGGCCGTATGGTTGTGATCGAGATGAACCCTCGTGTATCTCGTTCTTCTGCTCTTGCATCTAAAGCAACAGGTTTCCCTATTGCAAAAATTGCAGCGAAACTTGCCGTTGGTTATACCCTTGATGAATTGAAAAATGACATCACTGGTGGCACTACTCCTGCATCGTTTGAGCCTGCAATCGATTATGTTGTAACAAAGATTCCGCGTTTCAACTTCGAGAAATTCCCACAAGCTGATGCAACACTTACAACACAGATGAAATCTGTAGGTGAAGTGATGGCGATTGGTCGAAACTTCCAAGAATCTGTACAAAAAGCTTTACGTGGTCTTGAAGTTGGTACGTGTGGTTTTGATGAAAAAATCGCTGTAGGTACAGAAGGCGCTAAAGAAAAAATCTTGGTTGAGCTTAAAGTTCCTGGCCCAGAACGCATTTGGTATGTTGCTGATGCCTTCCGTCACGGTTTTAGCTTAGACGAAGTTTTTGCTGCCACCAATATTGATCGTTGGTTCTTGATCCAAATCGAAGACATCATCAAGTCTGAAGAGCAAATTAAAACTTTAGGTTTTGGTGACTTAAACGCCGACAATATCCGTTCATTTAAACGTAAAGGTTTATCTGATTTGCGTATCGCAAACTTAATGGGTATTTCACAGAAACAATTCCGCAAACATCGTTGGAACTTGGGTGTATATCCAGTTTACAAACGTGTTGATACCTGTGCTGCTGAGTTTGAATCAGATACAGCCTATATGTATTCAACTTATGATGAAGAATGTGAAGCGAATCCGTCTAGCAAAGATAAGATCATGGTGATCGGTGGTGGTCCTAACCGAATTGGTCAAGGGATTGAGTTCGATTACTGCTGTGTACACGCTGCGCTTGCAATGCGTGAAGATAGCTACGAAACTATCATGGTTAACTGTAACCCTGAAACAGTTTCAACCGACTACGATACTTCTGATCGTTTGTACTTTGAACCAATTACTCTTGAAGATGTACTTGAAATCGTGCGTACTGAAAAGCCAAAAGGCATCATTGTACAGTACGGTGGTCAAACACCATTGAAATTGGCGCGTGCTTTGGAAGAAGCTGGTGCTCCAATTATTGGTACATCTCCTGATGCAATTGACCGTGCAGAAGACCGTGAACGTTTCCAACAAATGGTTCAACGCTTAAATCTTCGCCAACCAAGTAACAGCATTGTCAAATCTGCTGAAGAAGGTATGGCTGAAGCATCTAAAGTGGGTTATCCATTGGTGGTACGTCCTTCGTATGTACTGGGTGGTCGTGCAATGGAAATCGTCTACAATGACGACGAACTTAAGCGCTACTTACGTGATGCGGTTCAAGCATCTAACGAAGCACCTGTATTACTTGATCACTTCCTTGATGATGCAACAGAAGTTGATGTTGACTGTGTCTCTGACGGTAAGGATGTTGTGATTGGCGGCATTATGCAGCACATCGAACAAGCGGGTATTCACTCTGGTGACTCAGCATGTTCTATTCCGCCTTACTCTCTTTCTCAAGAGATTCAGGATGAAATGCGTCGTCAAACAGTGGCTATGGCGAAAGAACTTGGTGTAATCGGTTTGATGAACGTTCAATTTGCTGTTAAAGGCAATGACGTTTATATTCTTGAAGTTAATCCACGTGCATCTCGTACAGTTCCATTTGTATCGAAATGTATTGGTGAATCATTAGCGAAAGTTGCTGCACGTTGTATGGCGGGTCAGTCTTTAGAATCTCAAGGATTCACAAAAGAAATTATCCCAACGCATTTTGCAGTAAAAGAAGCGGTATTCCCATTCAATAAATTCCCAGGTGTTGATCCAATTCTCGGACCAGAGATGAAATCAACCGGTGAAGTTATGGGTGTTGGTACAACTTTTGGTGAAGCTTTCTATAAAGCTGTGTTAGGCTCTAATGATCGCTTACCAGGTAAACCAACTGAAGGTGAAGTAAAACACGTATTTATTTCTGTACGTGATTCAGACAAACCTCGTGCACCTGGTATTGCGAAGCAATTGGTAGATTTAGGCTTCAAAATTATCGCAACTGGCGGTACTTATGATGTGATTAAAGATGCTGGTATTGAATGTGAACGTGTGAATAAAGTCACAGAAGGTCGCCCTAATATTGTTGACCGCTTGAAAAATGGCGAGATTCACCTCATTATCAATACCACTGAAGGCAAACAGGCTCAAGAGGATTCATTCTCAATCCGTCGTTCTGCACTCCAAGGTAAAGTGTATTACACAACAACCTTGAATGGTGCTGATGCTGTATGCCAAGCTTTAGCAATTAAATTGCCAATGGATGTATATCGCTTGCAAGATTTGCAAACACTAGGTTAATTCGTTTCCGATAAGTCCCGTCACCTTATCGGTGGCGGGCTTTTTTCATTTCTAAACCAGTATTTTTTTAAATACGAACTTGAGGGACAACAATGCAACGTTATCCTATGACTCCCGAAGGCAAGGTTGCCTTAGAGAAAGAATTACAGCAGTTGAAATCTGTTGATCGTCCACGTATTACTGCTGCAATTGCAGAAGCTCGTGAACATGGGGATTTAAAAGAAAACGCAGAATACCACGCAGCACGTGAACAGCAAGGTTTCTGTGAAGGTCGTATCCAAGACATCGAAGGTAAACTCGGTGCTTGCCAAGTGATTGATGTAAAAGAACTTGAGCAAACAGGTCGTGTTGTTTTTGGTGTGACAGTTACTATCGAAAACTTAGATACTGAAGAAAAGAAAACCTACAAGATTGTTGGTGATGATGAAGCAGATTTTAAAATTAATAAAATCTCCGTAAACTCTCCTATTGCTCGTGGTCTTTTAGGTAAAAATGAAGGCGATGAAGCAAAAATCGTCACGCCTCAAGGTGAAGTAGAATATGAAGTGGTTAGTGTTGAATATCTTTAATCCAACCTAATCGAAATTTCTGCTAAAATTTAGGGCTGATTATTCAGCCCTTTTGTTTTATTTGAGAATAATGAAAATTAAAAAATTATTGAACTCCACACTGCTACTTTGTCTTTTACTACCTACAGCATTCTATTTTACAGTGTTTAGAGAAGGGATCATTACTTTCGGCTTTGGATTATTTCTATGCTTTTGTAGTTATAGCATTTTATTTTATAGTCAAAATAAAAAAAGACCCGACGATCTATCAACCAGTATTATTTCTTCATTTGCTTTTGTTGCCCCTATTCTATTTTTAGGGCTATGGGCGCAAATGTCCTCATTAACCAGCCGAAATTTTCAGACCTATTTACAACAACATGGCTGTATCGAAAGGCTTTGTTGCATAAAGGATTTAAAGGCAAAGTTCTCCTAGGCGCCTCAAATTTAAGTGACAACTTGAGTATGAGGTCGGCCTAATTCTGTAAATTTATTTAAAATAGCTATACGGGCATGTACCTCATTGACTTGGCTTTGAAAGTTCCTAGCACTGAGTTTATCGCCTAATAATTTGATGCAATGCATCTTAGTTT
>WNDP01000057.1 GCA_009912575.1 Acinetobacter bereziniae | reverse complement strand
CAAACCAGTCTCTCCAAACAATGTAAATCCCGATTCAGTCTCTAATAGTGCTGGCATAAAATCTCCATTAATTTTGTAAAAATTGAGTTTTATGCCTATTTGATACACTTTATTTTTGTTATTGTCATGTAAGGTAATTTCACGTGCATCTGATGGATAAATCACGCGTGTACCATGAATAATGATTTCAGCATTTGCTGCACTAAACGGAATTAAAAGTGCCAATAAACCTTTTTTAAAAAAGGGATGATTCAAGAACATAACGATTATCTCTACCTAAAACAAAGTAAAAGAGCCAAGTGAGCGTACCCACTTTAGCTCTGTACCATTCAATAAAAAATTATTGATAGATAATAGTATATTGAACTGAAGTTGTAACTTTACCAGCAGCAGAAGCATCAGTCGCATAATATTCAGCATAGTAGTTAAGGTCTGCTGAACCTTTATCTGCAACATCTACCCATTGTGAATTCGTTTGCGCACCAGAAGCACCAGCAGCAAGAACTGGAATGAATTGGTTGTTTGAACCTAAAAGTTGAATTTGAACGTTTTTAGCGCCGCTCGCAGTTGCGTTTTGGTTGTTTAAACGACCTGTACCGAAATCAACAGTTGAACCTGGTTCGAAGTAAGTTGCAACTTTACCTTCTGAACAGTTTGCTAAGTTGATTGTGAAAGGAGTACGGCCAGCAACATCACCAGTTTTAGCAAGTGTTTGCTTAGATACTGTAGGAAGGCTTACAGTAAAATCTTTACCTTGTGGAGTCACGATGTCACAAGTTTTATCAGTAACTAAACCGTTAATTGTAATTGTACCATCTGCTGCAAAAGCACTAGAAACCCCTAAAACTGCAACTGATGCCGCTAAAAAAATCTTTTTCATACCAAGTGTCCTATACAAACAAAAATGATTAGTGTTGGTCGATGGGTATTATGCACATTTCAAAAAAATGTAAACAAAGTCACACTTTTTAAAAAAATGGATACAATTGTATATAAATTAATATCATTTCGAGAATTAAAAATTTTTCTATATTTTTTAATATCTTAAATAAATATTAAATTGATATTTTAGTTTTAATTAAAGTATTGTTTTTTTGTAACCAGTATGTAAATTAAACAGGATTCACGTTATTTGCATTGATACTTTTATTTTTAAATTAAAGTCTCTCTAGCTGTTAAACATCATAAACAACATCCTTAGTGCATAAAAAATAAGCTTTTATTATAAAAAAATGTTAAAAATTGATTAAACAATAGAGCTACAAAGCCTACATCAACACTTCCTTTTTCTTATTTTTAAATAAACACGATCAAACAAAAAAAGATCATTTTTTCTCAGTGAAATTTAATATCTTAAATAGTTAGTTCTCTGGTTAAATTTCAATACACACGGATACATGCACCAACTTAATTTGACGACAAGCTCAGCTGTAGCATAGATAAAATCTGAACCACACTGTTAATTTAAATACGTTGGAGATACCAGTTTCATCTTGCTACACGATTAAAAAAATAGAGGCATAATTGCCTCTACTGTTAACTAATAACTAAGATTCAAATCATTCAGCACGAATAAATGCTAAAAGATCAGGGTTTATGACATCTGCATTGACTGTCAGCATTCCATGAGAAAAGCCGTGATAAGTTTTGAGTGTGCCATTTTGAACCAGTTTCGCAGAAAGAACACCCGAATTTTCATAGGGTACGATCTGGTCATCATCACCATGCATTACTAAAACTGGAACTGAAATTTTTTTAAGATCTTCCGTAAAATCAGTTTGTGAAAATGCCACGATACCATCATAGTGCGCTTTAGCACCCCCCATCATGCCTTGACGCCACCAATTCAAAATCACAGGTTCTGATGGTTTTGCATCAGGTCGATTGAACCCATAGAAAGGACCTGCGGGTAAATCGTAATAAAATTGAGCACGGTTCTTATATAATTGATTCTGTAAATCATCAAAAACTTCTTTTGCTAAACCGTCTGGATTATTTTCAGTTTTTAGCATGATCGGCGGTACTGCACTGACCAAGACTGCTTTAGAAACATTTTCCTCACCATGTCGAGCAATATAGTGTGCAACCTCCCCACCTCCAGTCGAATGTCCGATATGCACAGCATTTTTAATTCCCAAATGCTTAACCACTTCTGCGACGTCATCCGCATAATGATCCATATCATGTCCATCCCAAACCTGGCTTGATCGTCCATGTCCTCGGCGGTCATGCGCAACTACACGAAAACCCTCATTTAAAAAGTACAATAATTGTGTGTCCCAATCATCTGAGCTGAGTGGCCACCCATGATGAAAAAACAGCACTTGAGCATCTTTTGGTCCCCAATCTTTATAAAAAATTTCCACACCATCTTTTGTTGTAACGTATGCCATGTCTATTTCTCCTGTTAGAGATTTAAATTTCAATTATTTATCTGTGTTCTCATCAATGAATACAACCACCATAACCAAGGAAACAGTGTATTGGATTACCTTTCAATACTAAGATTAAAGTGAACTTCAAGGTCAACACTTTTAGTTATCGCCTGATAGCAAAAATGTAAATTATAAAAATGATCAGAAGATGTCAGTTTTAGTTTTTAGCCTTGATCGCTATCAATTTATTTTCAATTTCTGGCTGAAAAATAGCGCTAGGCTTTACAAAGATTCAACATGCCTTGCACATAGATTGATTTGTTCTACTTTTTAGCTTGACCTTAAAGTCCACTTTAAACCTATAGTCATTTCGTCGAGCACTTAATCCATTTATCAAAATGTTTTTTCATGCTTCTATCCACGCATAGGCGAACTAAAATGAATAGCAATAAACAGTTTACTGAAGTTGATTTTGGACAACAAAAGGTCAAAGTTCCTTTAGGTGGATATAATGACCGCTTTAGAATGAATCCAGATTTGGACCAAGTTGCTCAAGATCCCAATGTGGGAAATATTGATTTTTTCCGAAAAATTCCTAAAAAACAAATTGAATCAAGAGTTGGACTGGTTTGGGCACCTAACTTTTACTATCGGTGTTCCAGTGTCCAAATATTGATGTTGGCACCACTAAAACAACTTAAACATAAATTACCAACCGCATTAGAACCTTTACAAGCGTTCCCTGGTTATGGCTTAGTTGCGCTCACTTTTTTTCATTATGATGTTTGTGATAATGATCCGTATAATGAAGTTTCAGTTGCGATTGTTGTACGTCAACCCGATGCACATGGCCCCCATAGCTTAGAATTAATTCGTGCCATACGCCAACGTAATTTCTTTGCTCACGTTCTAGCGCTTCCTGTAGATACAGAAATTGCACGCGTCAGAGGTGTGTATGGCTATCAGCTCCCCAAATGGTTAACTGAAATCAATGTCAATATCAATGCAGCGACAGTCAGTGCAAATTTAACAGATACTACAGGCCAACTAGATCTCAGTTTAATGGCCAATACTCCACCATTAAAGCAGGTCAAATCAGAATCCAAACTTGGTAAAACCACCATGTTGCACCAAGTCGACCAACAGTGGCATCAAACCTTAGTGCTTTCTAATCCGCTTTCATTTGCTCAACAACTCTTTCCCAAGCATGTCAAACTCATACGACATGGTGGCCCATTGAGTCAATTATTGGACGAGTTAGGCGCATCAACAATTCTGCGCTTAGATGTCGTTGAAGATGCACAAGTGGTATTGCACTTACCTGTTCCTATATAAATCATATCATTGAATAACTGAAGGGTTTGAATAATTCTGAACAAGTACATTCCATCACTAATTTATGCTGTTATGTTGGTATTATTTAATTGAATATGCGTCTGCGCTCAGTCTGATTAGATAATTTTCTATTTTTTGTTATAGCAAGAACACAAGCATTCTATATTTATAGCTGTGCTTATGTTATTGCATTTGAATTTTCTTTTTCACCCATAAAGCAATAAATGATTTGCTCAGACCCTATATAAAATTTATAAAAATTTAATTCATTTTTATAATAGAATGAAATATTTGATTGACCACTTTAAAGCTTTAAAATCATTCAATTTCGCTTGTGCACTATAATTTGATTTAGATGATGATTCGATAAAGATCTATTGCTTAATCGAGCGAGGATGTGGTTTAAATTCTTCGAAAATAAAGACTTAATTTGGAGAAACTATTCCAGTGGAATATATAAAACTGCCTCATCGTATTCAAGAACGATTAGGACAGAAACAAGCTCGGATTGATGAAGTTGGGATGTCCAACGCCAATATTCTGTTATATGAAGACATGGTATTAAAAGTTGAAGCACATCAAGCTGAATCTAATCATGAACATACTATGTTAGGTTGGTTAGCCGATAAATTGCCCGTACCTGAAATTCTTTTGTCCATCCAAGAACAAGAATTTAACTATTTATTGATGAGTCGTGCAAAAGGTGAGTTCGCCTGTTCAGATTACTGGCTCAGTCACCCTCAACAGTTGGTTAAAATTTTAGCTCAATGTTTAAAGATGTTATGGGCGGTTCCCATTCAAAACTGCCCTTTTGACCTTTCTTTAAACCACAAGCTTAAAATTGCTGAACAAAATATACTTAATGAAAAATATAGCATTGAGGATGCAGAAGAAGGCACCTATGGAGATTCTGGTTTTCAATCACCTGAAGCACTTTTATCTTGGCTGAATGAGCATCGCCCTAACCAAGATTTAGTTTTTTCACACGGTGATTTTTGTTTGCCCAATATTTTTATTGATCAAGACCAAATAAGTGCATTGATCGATTTAGGTCGAAGTGGTATCGCTGATCGTTATCAAGATATTGCTCTCTGTTATCGTAGCTTAAAGCACAATTTTTCAGGTGTTTATTCTGGTATTGCTTATCTTGACTTTCATCCTGACATGTTATTTGATGAATTAGACATGACACCAGACTATGACAAAATTCGTTATTACATATTGTTAGATGAGTTATTCTAAGTTGGGATGCGAAATCAACAACTGTTCATTTTTTGATAAACAAGAATTCCGAATTTTATCTCAATGATCTATGATCAACTTCAGTTTTGGATTTACGTGTAGCAAAAACACAAATTAAATTTCCACTACATGATTGCGTGTTGTTATTCAAAGGTTTATATCATGGTTGAAAAAGCTGATAATCAGGTTGTAGATACTGAAATCGCGCGTTTACTGCTTAAACAACGTAAAAATAAAGGTTGGACTGTGGCTGAACTGGCACTACACTCAGGTGTCAGTCAAGCCATGATCAGTAAAGTTGAACGAGGTACATCAAGCCCAAGCGCAGGCATTCTCAGTCGTTTAGCAAATGCATTAGGTATTACACTATCCAAGCTTTTTGCGGAAGTTGAACTCGGCCAAAATCGTCATGTTCTACTCGCAAATAAGGATGCACAGCAATATTGGACAGATCAGCAATTTGGAATTACACGTTGGTCAATTTCGCCAGCTGGTGCAGATCCCGAATTGATCAAGATTGAAATTCCACCACTAGGGAAGCTTTCAATTCCCTCTCAGGCATATGAACATTTGAACGGTCAAACGCTTTGGATTTTAAGTGGGCAGCTTGATCTGCAAATTAATGCACAATCATTTCACCTCGACACTGGCGATTGTATCGCATTAACAGCACCTGCCGATTGTCAACTACATAATCCTGATGACACACAATCCTGTGTGTATATTGCAACATTCAGCCAGAAGAAATCTTAATCCAAGTAGCTATCTTGCTTTATGGCTATATGCTCGCCCAAATAAAAATGAGCTGTCTTTGGCAAATTTTAAATCGCTTAGGTTTGCGGATTTATCTTTAAGTTTAATATCGGATAAGCTCTACCTTGCCCATCAAGCTCAGAGCGTCCAACGATTTGAAATCCCATATGCTGATAGAAGTCAATTGCTTGTTGATTTTGTTCATTCACATCTAGTGTTAAATCTGGATAAATTGTGAGTGCATGTGATAACAATAATTTACCTACACCTTGCCCACGTGCTTGAGCATCAGCAAATAATGCCTCCATATGACCATCGTGGAGAAACATAAATCCTAAAGCCTGATCATCTGAATTTACAGCAACCCAAACTGGCGTTTCAGAAAAAAAACCAACCACCTCTTTTTCAATATCATGACGATCTTGTGCAGATAAAAAGTGATGGGTTGCATCAACAGAACTTCGCCAAATGGCAATCACTTGATCACTTTCATCTGGTCGTGACATACGAATTTTTAACATTTTTTAGCCTATATTTCATTGAATATTACTTGATGTGATGTTTTAGGAGCATCAATACACACTATTTAATTTACTATAGTAAACAAATTTTCACAATAGTGAATTTATTTCCAAATTTTATTCACTTTAAATTTTGAGTCATCATCAGAAAAATAATAGAGTTGTACTGTGTAGTTTGTACCTACGTGCATAGAAAAATCGTGAATTGCATTCATTTGATTAGACGTTTAGAAAGAACAATAAGTCCTTCATGCTCGTTAAAACCATTCTGTTGATAAAATAATTCTGAGGGAAAATTTCGTTCTGTATTGAGAATAATGACATTTAACGCTTCTACTCGACATTGTTGTTCAATATAATGCATCAATTGTGAACCGATATTCTTTCTTTGAACATCTGGATGAACAAAAAACTCATCCACATAATATTCTATGCCTTGATTCCAAGGCTTTTTAAACCCAATACATGCGGCAATCATTTGATTCTCAACTTTTGCTATATATCCTTTAAAATAATTATTGTTTAAATGCGCTGTTAAAAACTCAATGATAGGTTGAGTCGATTCCCAAGCCTCTGCTTGATATGTTTGACAGTACAATTCTGCGCAACTTGTTAGATGCGATGCCTCGAATGGCGAAAATTCAATTTTCATAAAAATCCTAAAGATAAAAATTATAAAATGAAGAAAGGATATAGCTTTAAATACTCATCTACGATTTTAAAAATTTGATTTTGATAATATCTTTTATAAACGAGGATGAAGCATATCGCTAAGTTTGAAAATAAATAATGGTTTTATCTTATGCTCTAAACTTGATGTCCGAAAGAGCAAAGCACTTCTCATTAACGTGTTGCAATCACAAGTCAATTCGCTTACGGGCCTTAAGAATAAATATCTTGAAGCATTTTGAGGAGGTATTTTAATCATCATTTCAAACTAGGCGTACTCCAGTCAATCTATTACAATAGCCCTTTTTTATTCAGTGCATCCTATTTTGAATCACTCCTCCCCTCAATTAAAACGTGGACTTAAAAATCGTCATATCCAATTGATCGCTATGGGTGGTGCAGTCGGTACTGGACTTTTTTTAGGTTCAGCACAAGCGATTCAATCAGCCGGACCTTCAATTATTCTCGGTTATGCCATCGTTGGTTTGATCGCATTTTTGATTATGCGCCAAATGGGTGAAATGATCGTAGAAGAACCCGTGGCTGGTTCTTTTAGTTATTTTTCACAGAAATATTGGGGAAAGTTTCCAGGTTTTTTATCTGGCTGGAATTATTGGGTTGTCTATATTTTAGTAGCAATGACTGAACTCACGGCAATCGCCAAATACGTTCATTATTGGTGGCCACATATCCCTGCTTGGGTATCTACTTTATTTTTCTTTGTTGTGGTGACATGTTTAAACCTTGGTAATGTGAAAGTTTATGGTGAGTCCGAATTTTGGCTTGCCATAATTAAAGTTGTTGCCGTGATTTCAATGATTTTGTTTGGATTGTATTTACTTCTTACCGCAGGTGCAGACTCAACAGCAAGCTTTAGCAATCTATGGCAACATGGTGGTTTTTTTCCACATGGGTTCTCAGGGCTATTTTATATGCTGGCCTTTTTAATGTTTGCCTTTGGTGGTATTGAGCTCATTGGTATGACTGCTGCTGAAGCAGAAAATCCTGAGAAAAGTATTCCTCAAGCGATCAATCAAGTCATTTTTCGTATTTTGGTTTTTTATGTTGCCTCTCTCGCCATTATCATGTCATTGATTCCATGGAATCAACTTGATTTAGGTGGTTTGGATAAAAGCCCATTTGTGATGATTTTTAGTTAGCTTGGTATAGATTGGGCAGCTCATCTGCTCAATTTTATTATTTTGACCGCTGCACTTTCTGTTTATAACAGTGGTATGTATGCCAATAGCCGTATGCTGTTTGGTCTTGCTGCTCAAGGAAATGCCCCGAAGATTTTTGCTAAAGTAACGCAGCAAGGCGTCCCTATGCCAGCTGTGATATTTTCTTCAATCCTGATTTTTGGTTGCGTATTG
Organism: Acinetobacter bereziniae; assembly: GCA_009912575.1. Classification (GTDB taxonomy): domain Bacteria; phylum Pseudomonadota; class Gammaproteobacteria; order Pseudomonadales; family Moraxellaceae; genus Acinetobacter; species Acinetobacter bereziniae_A. Next base: position 18,532 of record WNDP01000057.1, on the reverse strand, counting down.
CTCAATTACTATATTCCCGAACAAGCATTAAGCCATCTCATGTATATGGCTGTTGCAGCTTTGGTTTTAAATTGGGCAATTATCAGTTTTACTCATTTAAAGTTTAAAAGAGCTGCACAAATAGAAGGAACATCGGCTAAGTTCCCTGCTTTGTTTTCGCCTTTCAGTAATTATCTAGTTTTGGCTTTTATCGTGATGATTCTATATATCATGTGGACACAAGGCTTTCAAGAATCCGTTATTTTAATTCCCATTTGGATTTGCTTTATGTTTGGCTTATTTAAAATCATGTCTTGGAAGAAATCACACTAATTAAAATCAGGCTTATTTGGGGGAAATAAGCCTGATTTTGACCAAAATAAGACTCACTTTAAGATCTTACAACTCAACGCTAAGAAAGAATTTTTACTGACTTCTTTGCCATATAGAACAACCAGCAGAACTAAAATATAACATTTGATATGTAAATCTAATTCTGGGCGCTTTACTAAAAGCACAAACGCACTGTGTTACATAGAATATTAGTAACATCACTTTTAAGCATCTTAAATTCAAATACTTTATGCTGATCTGGTAAAATCATATCTGCTATCGGTTGAGCTAAATATAAACCGTTTTCACTATTGGTCAAAAATACAAAACCATCGCCAGTTTCTACAGAAGCTAAGACAAAAGATCGATAGCCGGGATTATTTCCCCAATGCCAGAGATAAGTTTTTTTCTGATTATTTTCTACTCCCCATCCTAAGCCCCAACGAAGATTAAGTTTAGGGTCAACCATTACAGCTGATTCAGTGATTGCTTGAAGTAATTTGTTATCACTTAATACCACTTCTAAAAATTTTCCATAATCTTCTGCAGTCGTATATAAGGAAAATGCAGATATAGGCTCAGTAAGTTTTATACTTTTTCGTGGCTGAGCATTTGCCTTTGTTCCAATAACAAGCTTTTTCTCAACTTCTACATTCCAAACAAAATCACTATTCACCATTTTTAAGGGATCAAATACATCGTTTTTCATCAACTTGTTTAATGGCATGCCAGTCACATTCTCTACAGCACGTTGTAATAATAAATAGCCTTCTCCAGAATAAATCCACTTCTCACCAGGTTTAGCATTAAACCTGAGTGGTCCCGATGCCCAATTTGGTAAGCCAGAAGTATGATTTAAAACCATACGAGCAGTTATCATTTGAATCCGAGGATCAGTCACCAGATCATTAGGTTGTTTTTTTAAAGGGTCATACTGGTGCTGATAGCCTTGATCTAAGTATTTAATTAATGGTGTATCAAGTTCCAATCTTTTTTCGGCAACCAATTTCATAACTGCATAGGCAAAAACGGGTTTACTGAGTGAAGCTGCTTGAAAAATGCTTTCGGTATCTTGTTTAGACGGTTTAGCACATCCGTTGACAGAATCCAATGCAACTATTTTCCTATTCTTTATCACAGCAATCGCGAGGTTACATATATTATTTTTCTTAGCAATTATTGTTAATTTTTCATGAAAACTTTTTGGCTTTGATTGCTTTTTTTGATTATATGCACAGCCGATGATAGTATTAGGCATAATTAATATAAAAATCAAAATTTTCATATTAATTTTTAAAAAATATTCCATAAATTAAAAATTCTGAATAATATAAAACAGCTACACTATCATCCAGAAACAAAATAAACAATGATAGCTTATATTATTACTTCTTAAAAACAACCTTTATTTACAGCTTTGTTATCATAACAGACCTCACATTACTTCTATTAAAAATAGAAAAAATCAATCCAAACATTTTAATAAAAAGTATCATTATTTTTAATCTTTCTTTCCACATTCAATAAAAACCAAATCAATTGATGCCTTTTAAATAATAACCTTTCTAGTTATCAGCTACCCTCTTTAAAGATAGATTATTTAAATAAAATTTCACTTTATATTAAACCATCTATCTCCTATCTTTATTTTTTAAAATAAGCACTCTTTTATTTTATTGCAAAAATGTAATTAAAATAATAAGCCCATTGGATTGATCTACCTTTAAAATCATACTAAATTGAATTCAATTCAGTTTCTTAACGAGAAAAAAATGAATGATAAAAAGATGGAAACCTATTTGAGACTTCTGGCTGCTGCTGAGCAAGAATTGATTGCTAACAACGGATATCTGGAAATCAGTGCTATTGCCCAACGGGCAAACAGTTCAGCAGGACTCATCTACTATCATTTTGGTTCAAAAACTGGTCTGATCGCAGCAGTTGTAGATCAATTCTATGAACCGCTCAGAAAAATTGCACTCGGTGACAGTATTCCTGTAAAGCTTGAATGGCAAGAAAGAGAAAAAGCTCGTACCAAAGCAATTATTGACTATTTTTATCACCATCCACTCGCGCCCTTGATTGCTGGACGACTTGCCCGTGAACCTGAAGTGTTGGATATCGAACGTGCGCATGTAGCAGCATTACTCGAACAAGGTGCTCGCAACATAGAGCAAGGACAAAAGCTTGGACATATTTGTTCTACGCTCGATCCTCAGATCACGATAGCCATGTTAATGGGTGGTTTAAGACTCGCAATTGATCAAGCCATTCTTGCACAAGAAAAACCTTCAAATGCTGAGCTACTAGAACAACTTTGGCAATTAATCAGCAATACATTAAAACTACAACCTATCCCAATCACCCAAATAGCATAACGAACATGATCAACATTCAATTTTGATGAGTTCATTAGATAATCAAATAAAAACAAGGAGTGTTAAATGTCAGAATCCTTAAATATTCACAAATACCATCAGCAAGATCATGCAAAGACTCATCGGCAATTGCACTCCACATCGGAGCGAAATACATCCGCTGTGGAGCAAGATTTTGAGCTATTGATGCAACAAGGTTATGTGATTATTAAAAATCTCATCCCTCAAGAAACCTGCAACTTAATCAAAGAAGAAGGACTTACTTTACTCGACCGAACTGGACGCAACCCTTTCGAAGGTCACCAAACTCAACGTGTTTATAATATCTTGTCCAAGACACGAAGTACGGATCAACTCGCAATACATCCTCGAATTCTGGGACTGATGGATCGCTTATTTGAACCTGGATTTTTACTTTCCCAAAGCCAAATCATCAATATTCTAAAGGGTGAAACAGCACAACATTTACATTATGACGATGCTTTTTACCGACTCCCTCGCCCTCGACAGGCCCTTGGTGCTGCAACCATTTGGGCAATTGATGACTTTACAGAACATAATGGTGCTACAGTGATTGTTCCTAAAAGTCATCTATGGGGTAATGAGCGAATTGCACAAAGCCTTGAAGCAATACCAGCAATAATGCCAGCAGGTTCAGTGTTATTTTTTCTGGGTACAACTTGGCATGGTGGAGGAGAAAATCACTCCAAAACTTCCCGCTTTGCTGTCACGCATCAGTATTGTGAAGCTTATTTACGTCAACAAGAAAACTATCTACTTGAGCTATCAAAAGAAACCGTGAAATCACTTTCACCCGTATTACAGGCATTGGTGGGTTATTCTATTTACCCACCTTTTATGGGCATGGTCAACGGAATGCATCCTTTACGCACTCTTAAAAATTGACGGTTGTTCTATTGATTGAGTGGCACGTTGCGTGTCTCCAACCGCTTCGCATCATGTATCGCAGTGTACTTATATTAAAATATGATCAACACTGATTCAACTGAAACCAGATAAGTTGAGGAAGTTGTCAGATTACATTGATAGATTCAATATTTTTTGAAGCCTTTACTGCTGTTGCTTTCTCAGCTCTTTAAGTCGATGACATAAGATAAAACACCATATAAAAAAACAATTCGCCGTCCCTCATATTGCACTTTTAACACCTTATAGCGAGTCAATCCACTTACCGAGTAAACTTCAATATCATTAATTTTTTCAGAAATCCAAGGATTATGATTAAAACGATATTTTATTTGCACAGCGATCGACTTTTCTAAATTATCCTTTTGCTTGGCAATAACCAATCTAGACATTTTATTCCGCTTACTCATTTTAATCCTCACAAATGATATTTTCTGATGATTTAACAAGTAATCTTTGGATAACTGTTCTTGTCACAGAATATTGTTTTGCTAAGGAGTAAACACTTTGTCCATTTTTGAATTTTTCCAAAACTTCTTTTTTTTGTTTTTTATTTAAAATTTCTGGTCGTCCTACTTTATTGATTTTCTTATGAGCAAGCATTTTTTCAACTTGGATTTTCTCATCAAAATCAGAACATATTTTTAAAAAATGGATGAATATTTTCTTTATATCTCCTTTAATTTCTTTTTTTGAAAATTCTAAACAGACCAAGCGTATTCCCTTTTTAAAAATAAAGTTCAAAGTTGAATATATTTCTTTGAAATCACAACCGAGCGCATCTATTCCATCTATGATCAACAGATCACCACTTTCCAAAGTATAGTTGATCAAAATGAAAAGCTTATGCCTAAACTTTAATGAAACACCTGCTTTAACTTGTTCAAATATACGTCTTTTTTCCTGTATTTCATAACCAAAACCAAGAAGATAATCAGCATAATTAAATTGGTTCATTGATGTTTCATCAACTCTAAAATATGCATAAGCACACACAACTTTCCCTCATTTAATCACTAGCGGATTTATATTTTATATTTCTATAAAATATAAAACTCAAATACATATAACCGTTTTAAGTGTTACAAGGAAAAATGAGAATGTTTTTATAGCGTTTCAATAGCATTAATTTCGAATGATTGATTAAAATCAAAAAAAATTTAAACCATTAAATCAATCTTTAAATTAATAGAATAGTCATGTGAATCAAGATTTTTTAAAAAAAATGCGTTATTGAATATAAAACATTAAAGTAAAATAATCTATAAAATCATATCATTAAAAAACAAATTAAATCTTATCGTAGTATCTTCTATTCATTTTAAATGAGCAAATACATGACTTATCTATACAGATAATATCTTGATCTGCTGATTTATACACTTCATCTACTTTATTTCATCCTCATTGAGCTAGAACTCCACATTCACCGTTAAAGTATCTCTATATGTATTGGCAGGTAAATTAGCTGGATTGCTATTCAAAATTTTTGCTGTAAATGCATAGCCCTGTTGTGTATATGCATCATAAATATCTGCATTGGTGGTCGCAAAAGCACTTGACCACTTCTCTGTACCAAAACTGCCCCAACGTTCATTTGTTGCATTTTTATAGATCTCATATTGCAGAAAATGATTGCTTGTGCTCGACTTCATGGCGCGCTGTACACCATTTTGTGGATATAAACCATTATTTAAACTAACGTTATAAGGTGTTTTTACTGAGCAACGTATACCCATTGAGGTCTGGACGGGTTCAAAAGCATTTGCAAATGCAACCGTACCAAAGTTCACATCATTGGTTGAGATACGGCAATCAGGCAATACTTGAATACGGAGATTTAAGGAGGCATCGCGACCAGTCCCCCAATTCAATCCAGCACCCAAAACCCCTCGAAAAAAGCCTGGGCTTTCCTCAAAAAAACCTATCCCAGCCACAGCCAAGAAAGGCACGGAATAATACCATTTGACTTTAAACGGCGTTTGAGCAGTATAATTTCCAGGCGTTACAGCTTGACCTGTATTAATTTTCGCATAAAAAGGTAAAGAACCATCGACCGTAGAGAAAATGTTAATGATTGAGAAAGTACTCAAATCTCGCTCTTCACCGATGACAATTGGGTTATTACTGGTATCCAGATAATTCACAATCAGCGTTTCACCAGTCATATTATTGACAAAATTCGTTGGCATATCACTGACCATATATTTTAAATAAGTCCTATTCACCGCAGCAAGACTAAAACCCACGCAGGTTAAGCCTGCACTAAACTGATTAGATAGAGTCCCATTTTCCATCAAAGTAATTGATGGAATATTTCCCATACTGACATTACCACTCGAGTTGATAGAACATACGGCGTGGCTCTGGTTTGATATGAGCATGAGCCCAGCCACTAAAATACTGGGTGGAATTATTTTTTTAAAAGTAAACATCATGGCTTAACGACCTCATGACATACAACAGGTTTAACAATAACGATCTGTTGCTGAGCTTGTTTTAAATCTAAAGGAAAATCTGCTTTACATAGTTTCTGGTCAGATAATTGGATACTGATATTATTTTCTGCTTTAAGATCTTCAAGATAAGCAATCCCGTCCATCCCCACATAACTAGAGTCATAACCTAATCGATGAACCACAGCACCGACAGGAATCGGTTTGCCATTCTCTTGAACCAAATGCACATTTGCGGCGAAAGATTGTCGAATTGGAAATTTGACCACCACACCTGAACCAAGCTTTGCAGCAATCCGATTTTCAACTTGGGTGGCATTAAAATTTGAAGGTAGATTTATCGGATTAATACTATATTTTGCAGCGTAATAAGGGGTCACTGATGGGACAAAAACAAAACCGTTGGCATTACTACGCCCCACTAGACTATTCTCATAATGTACGGGAACATCAGCTACTTTATTGGTATCAATCAACGCAAAAGACTGTCCCAATCTGTTTGAAGCAAATACATCACCAGACATCAACACAACTGAACCTGTGAGTCCGAACCAATAGTTAAAGTCTTTATAGCCTGAGACGCCTAGATCCGTGTTCAAATATTGGTTGCGATAACTGACTCGTGCTTGGTTAAAATCATCTGTATTTTGGTTGTAGCGTCGACTAACATCAAAACCAATACCCCCTGAAGAAGGCATTGTTTGGTTATAGTTCATATAACCATAATCACCGTTTGGCTGTTTACTGTAGCCCAAACTGGCAGTAGACCTTTGCTTTGATAATGGAACCGACAATTGAAAAGCTAGACTCCAATCTTTTTCAACAAAATCACGGTTAGCACTCAAAGAAACCGTAGCACCATGCATAGCGCTTGGCAGTACAGGCGCCCATGAGAGATTCATCAGTTTATTTTCAATATCTCTTGTCTTGGTTTGAATATACGCTGCACCGAAAGTATCCGTGTTTTCTGTCGCAAAATAAGTATTTGCAACCCAACTTTTATTGCTATTCGCTGAGATTAGATTGCTATACCCACCCCAACTGGCAGACGAATAAAGCCATGACTATCAGGCTCACAACCAATTAAGTTTTTGATTCGTAAAGTACAAATCGTTTGTAAACGGGCACCTGTAAACAATGCAAGATAAAACATCAACTGATATTCACGTGATGACTTCCGCAATGCTTTTAATATAACTGCTTGATTCTCAACAGTAAGTGGACTTAACTCACCACCATCGACAATCGCTTCAGAATTTGGCGCTTTGGCTGGAACATGAATCGCAAGATCATGCGACTTAATTGCCATTTTTCTACGTGCGCCAAATTCATTATCCACGGCAATATATTTGTAAACGTCTTTAAATGGTATGCCGTAGCGCTGATGATCAACTAAGTCTTCCGTTACAAGAAATCTGTAAAAGTTCACTACTGCATTAATTCGATTACTTGCAGAGCGAGCTGAAATTAGACCTGCATTTGCCTGCTCAATAAGACGAGTACGATATTTAAAAATCGCATTTGACTGTTTTAGTTTGTGGAACTTCAAACAGTCCAGTTGCTCATCTTCTAAAAAACGCTGAAAATCAACCAACTGATTGGCAATAGATGCAAATGTTTTAAAATCATACTGTATTGTTTGCTCAAGTTTTTTCAGCAAATACAGATTAAAAATTTCAGAAGGGTTGCCATCTCCTTGGATAATCACAGGGAATTCGAGATACGCATCCCCATGTTTTTCAAACGCTGCATCATTTAAACGATCAGTTGCCTTTCTCAACGTCGATAACTGAAATTTTTTAATGGTCACAACTTTGGCTTTTGATTGGTAGCGTGACTGACCATTTTTAAGTTTAGTGCTCATTTTGAGCCTCCTGTTTATTAAAAAACAGGCAAAAAGTGATCTTGAGATAGGGTTGACAAAAATACCCCTATTCATCAAAATACAAATGTCTGATCAGCAATGAAGACATTCATAAGAGCTCATGTTCCCGCATGGGCTTTTATACTTTTTGCCGAATGAAAATAATTACTTTTTTGTCAATTCTCTCTGTTCCTCTTTTCTTAATCGTTCCAATTCCGTAATAAAAAAAGCATTCATTGACTGATGTCTTTTCTTTGCCATTTGCTTGACCCAAGAAACCAAGTCTATAGGTAGGCGTAGATTTGTTTGTTTCATATGCAATTAATCATTTGTTAGCATTTTACTAACATAGCAATATGCTATCACTTATGTCAACTGTTTTTTTATAGCATAATGCTAGTACTAAAATTTCTACTATTCGTGGAATGTATGGGTAAAAAAGACATTCAATTTAATCTTCGAATTCCCGAAGAGTTAAAAAATAAAGTTGATGCTGCTGCGAAAGCCAATCAACGCTCTATCAATGCCGAAGCGACTTCTCGGCTTTATGATTCATTCGTCATGAATGACAATATCCAAGTTGAAGCTGCAAAAATTGTTGAGAATTTTTTGCGATCGCGCTCACCCACAGAACGAAAAAAAGTGGTCGCTGAGCGTTTAAATTTTGTCTTAAGTGAATTAAAAAAAATTCATCACTTTAGAGAATTTACAATTGCTGAATTGGCCTTTGAAATAGGTGAAAATACGGCTGATGAAGCTGAAGCATGGTTTAGAGCAGAGTTAGAACCTACCTTCGGACAATTGGAAAAAATAGCACAACATACTTCAGCAAATCCCAACTGGTTATTCTTCGGCAAACAAACCCCATATGATGTTCAACATATACGTTTGAATGAGTATTTAGATCAGGATATAAAACTGCTCGTAGGCTCAAATCCAAATAATGAATATTTACATCATTCAAAAGTGAAAGAAATAAAGTTTATTCGCGAACTATCAGAAACTGGGCAATTAATTATTCTTAAAATTTATGAAAATTATGCAGTTGAAGCTTTTTATCTCCCATACCATATCAGTGATGAGAATGGCGTTGGTGGATATAACTCATTGTTATATTTTTGCTTATTGACCAAAGTACTGTTGCGATGTTATAAATCTAAGGTGAATGTATATAGTCATTTGCTTTCAGAAGAGCAGTTTAAACTTATTTTGACTGGAACAGTTCACCCCTTAACAATTGTAGAAAAACTACATCATATTCCTTGGGTAGATGATTTAGCAGATAACCTGCCTGATCGCACTTTACATTATTGGGATGGTTTTGATGAATTAAGGGCAAGAGTATTGCGTGATTTCAAAGAAAAAGAATATATTCAGGCAATTTGGACAGATCCTGAACTGTATCTAAAGCATCCGATTGCACTTTAAAAAAGGATGGCATTTATTAAATGTCATCCTTTTTTTCAAGTTCATTGCTATATTCAAACAAGTCCTGCATGGTGCAATTAAAATATTTACACAAGGTATCAGCAACCGTAAGTTCAATCCGAATCGCACGATCATAATACAAACTCGTCAAGGTATTACGGTTAATACCTGTCGCATGTGCTACATCACTTAACTTCAAAATCTTACGCTCGCCCATCAACGCGGACAATCTACATCTAATCATAACAACCCACAAAAAAATATTTTAACCCACAATAGGTTATTTTAACTTGATAAGAAGTTTTTCTTATGCTAATTTTAACCTGCAGTAGGTTACTCTACATATTAAAGAAGCAAATTAACCTTCTTAAACATCATTATATATTGTTTCCAAGGAGTCTTAGTGATGAATAACTACTTTTCCCCAAAATTCTCTGTTTCAGAGGAAGTCCGTTCGACTGCCATTGCACTCATCAAAGAGTTTAATATTGACCGTACATTTGATTTAGCTTTATTTCTGAATGTTAACCCCAACTTAAATGACCAAGATGCGACTTTAGCCTGGGTGAATTATTTTGAAAAAAATCAACATGATCTCAGTGACTTCAATCATGTTAGACGCCACTTTATGAAGAATTTTCCTAAAATCATGTTTGCAGATTTCAGTGAATAAAATAATCAAAGGGAGATATCAAATATCTCCCTTAATTTTTTAGCAATGCTCTTATGGTAATCTAAACAAAAAGTAAAATTTATTTGGTTGTAAAAATATGGAATCATTTATAAAAGCAGGCCATATTGAGCCATCGGTCATTGTTTTTGACGTATTTGGCACACTTGTAAAAATAGGAGAAAGACGTTCCCCATATAGAAAATTAATGAAATGGCTTAAGGAAAATGGGCGACAGCCAAAACGTGATGATGCCAAATTTATTATGTCCCACAATTTAAATTTGGCAGAGCTTGCAAAGCTATTAGCGGTAAATATTTCAGAGCAATTTCTGCAAGAAATTGAGCATGATTTAGACGAAGAATTAAGATCTATCGTTTTGTACGAAGATACACTATCAACTTTGGAAGAATTAAAAAAATTAGGATTCAGATTGGTATTATGCTCAAATTTAGCTATGCCATATGGAAAAATTGTTTCTTCATTATTACCGCCCCTTGATGCTTATGCTTGGAGTTATGAAGTGGCGGCAATTAAACCTGAGTCGAAAATATATCAATCACTCATTGAGCAACTAGGTTGCCAATCTTCAGAGGTCCTATTTATTGAGGATACAGCACTTGCAGATTTTACAGGACCGACAGCATTTGGTATGTCTGCTAGATTGATTAATCGTAAAAATGGTCAAACATTGGCAGAGGTTTTAAACAACATACTTTAACCACGTCATGGACGTCCCCCTAGTAGTGAATACTCACAGTTCCTCATCTTTCCATTTTTTAAAATCTGCAATTCGTTCATCAAGCTCCAGAACCCATGTTGGTTTTATATGTGGCACATCTGGACGCTCAACACCTTGATGATCAAAAAACTTATACACCATTGCCGCCAACTTGATAAACGCCTGTTCAAACGTATCTGCCCAAACATCTAAACGATAATCATGATAATGTTCTTGGTATCATTTACCACCATCTTCTAATTTATTGAGATGTGAGCTAGTCTTTAAATAAATCACTAATTTCCCATTATCTTCATATACACCGTGATAAACATTTTGGCAATGTCCCCATGTATTCCAGTGCCATGATGGTAAGTCGCCAGTAACCATCCAAAAGGCTGGGTGTGTATCAATAAAACGATAGGCAGTTAAAAAGTCCGTTGGATTTGTGAGATATACTTGCTCATTTTCAAAGGCAGTCTGTAAAGCAGATTGTAAATGCTCAAATTTATTTTGATCAGTATAGGAAAACAAACAACTAGAAAGATGCTCAGAGGTTTTAAAAATAGACCGCCATTTTCTTTATTCTCACCAAAATACTGATAAACCTCTGGTAGAATCTGTAAATCTGTCGGTTTGACATGATGGATCTTGTGTTCTATGTCTTTTAAGCTATCGTGAATTGTTTCCGTACGATCAGGATAAGTGACGACAAGTTTCGTATCTCGCAGTGATAAAATTGCTGGTTCAGTCATTTGAGGTAACTGTTCTAATAACCAGTCTGGTAATTGTTTTAATTCAGTCAATTGCATTTTTAGTTATCCAATTTTTTAATAATTTCAAATTGTTATATACGTTACACAACATAATTTGTGCAAGTTGAGTATAAGTTAGTCTATAGGAGTATATTGTCACACAATAGCTTCGACAAAATTAAGAACAAAAATCAAACCACTCATCGTTTCAATTTGATGTATTGGGATACCGCTAGTGACTCTATTTTCGGACGTTAAAAAAATCTTCATCGCAGCCTGATCACCGCCTGTCAAAGCATGCAAAGCCTGATATAGACGAATCAGCAACAGTGCTAATTTCCCTTGTTTAGAATTTGGATCTAATTCAGGTTGGTTTTGCAATTGAGTGATTGCCTCGACATCCATATCTAGCACTATTGCGAGCTGAGACTGACTAAGGGAGAGGAGTTTAGCAGCCCTAAGTACTGATTTTCCCAACACAACCGTCGGTACAGCCTATTGTTCCAATAACATCATAGCATCACCTCAAGCTCTAATTTTACTGATCAAGCCTTAAATCTAACAATATCATACAAGCTTAATGATTAAAGCCCTTCGATAAAGTAGCATGTCATCAATCATCTCAATGAGGTTCAAGTTAAATTATAAATACCTTAAAACTTGATCATTTTCTTAAACTTCACTTGTTTATCTTTTCTATATAAGCCCCACATTGAGCAGCTAAACCAAAATGATATTTTAAAGCGCTTTCCACTCTTGCTGTCACATACTCAATACTTTGAATTTCACGCTGCTGAGCAAAAACTTGAATCGCGGTATGTAACTGTTCTGAGCAACTGGCATCGTTGCTAAAGTATTTTAAGGTCTTGGTATTGACAAAATATATTGCAGCAAACAATCGCCCATCTTTAAACACAATCGTAGATGAAGCATCTAAACTACTTCCAAACCTACCTTCATAATACAAAGCTTCGTATGTTTTCAATAAATAAGGCGCTGAATAATGTTCAAAATTAGCTTGGAATTTTGGGTAATCATGCTTTAACAATGTTTGAAGTTCTGCTTGGACTTTTTGATTCGAAGCAATTTGAGGAATTGATGAAATATCTGAATATTGAATTAAGTGTAATTCTTGTGCATGGCTATACGAGGAGAGTATCAAAAGAAGGCTGAAGTAATATCTATGCTTTATAGTTAACTTATTATTTGTGATCTACTTTATGATGTCCATATCGACTAACTTATGGATTGTTCATTTTATATGGACACTTATGGAGTATCAGTATTAATGCAACGTTTGATAGAGAATACAATGAAACATATGCTTTTAGCCATATTTTCAAAAGCTTATTTCAAGCAAACATCATCGATAACTGGATAATTTTTCTCGCTTTTACATCTTTTTTGACTTTACTTTAAATACTATTTAACTGGTTAAATAGCTTTCAATCTATTTCCCCTGTTATGTTCAATTTCTATGACCCATACTTTTTCAGACCATCCGCAAATTCACCTTGTTTCCAGTTTTGACAAACTGATCAATACAGCATTTCAAGGTGATACAAATGCAATGTGTTGGCATAGAAATTTAGCAGGTGATTTTAAAGAGATTGTGACTAAGCTTGAGTTAAAAGAAAATATAACTGAAGTTTCAGAACAAGATCTTTCAGCTTTAGCACTGACTGAACAAGGTGAACTGGCAAGAGAAATCATCTTAAAAGACATAAAGCAATTAACCGCGCTTGGTGCATCTCCTTGCCTAAATTTAATTCGATACTATGAACGTGATGAGGAATTAGATTTCATTTCAACTGATGTTTATTCCTTCCATGTCGACCGCTCTCCGATTGAAACAGATACTTTCTTATGCACTTATCATGGCGCTTCGAGTGATATTTTACCGAACGCTGATGCTTTGCAAAAAATACATATTCCTGAAATTCGAGAAAAACTTAAAGCATTCCATGATGCGACAGCAGCAGATTTTGAAACCTTTTTAAAAGACTATTTTTTTGATTTACATTATCAACCTAAAGACAACGCCGTACCGATTAACTTAGGCTTAGGTCATCTTTGGCGTTTAGCCGTTGATCATCCAACACAGCAAGTTTTGCCTTGTGTTCATCGAGCACCTGTCGAAAGTGACGGAGAGTATCGCTTGTTGTTAATTTGTTAGGTGAAAGAAAGCCTGATTTAATTTATGCTCATACTCACCATACATTCTTAGATATTGTGCTTAGTGAGAAAAGATATAGGCTTTATCTTGCATTTCAAATCTTATGGAACACCTAAAATACTTTCTAATACGCTATCTACTTGATTTATAAATTTTTCATATTGAAAATCATTAATAACTCCAGCATCTACCAGTCTCTCTTTTTGCCAATTTAAAAAATTAGGCAGATACCATAATAAGGATACTAACCTATATGGGATATCCGATTCATTTATACGAATATTGTGTAAAAAAAATACAAAATCATCAGCTTCATTTTCATTAAATTTTGCTTCTCTAAGACGCCCTAAAAAGCCAGAATTATCCCATTCATTTTCTAACCTAGCTATGATCTCTATAGTGCTAAGCATCTTCTGGTTCCTTTATCTAAATTAGTTTTTTGAATTTATAGTTTGATAACTTATAACACTTACATCATCAATATACATTACTTTAACCTATTTATAAGACAATATAGAATTAATACTACAAGTATTAAAGGTATTTTTTTGAATAAAAAATAACCGTTTTTTTAAAAACTGAGCAAATAAATTAATATTCATTCACACACTCAATCTCACCATCAAAAATATAATTATCTTTTGAGTATTGATCGAGTGATTTAATTCTAATGATAAAAACTTTGCGATCTAAAAAATCAGTAATAAAAAATTCATTATCACTTAAAATAAAATCCTTAAATCTCTTTTTAAAATGGTACTCACTGGGTAATGTTTCAAGCAACAACTTGCTTTGATTATACTTATCATTCTTATTTAATACTTCAAAATATAATCTAAAATATTCAGTATTCATTTCACAGCGAAGTCGAACAGTTGCATTCCCTATCTTTCTTTTTTTATGTATCCATATACATTTATAATTTTCAATCCGAAAATCATCAATACCATCTCTAACAACGCTTACAATTTCAGAATATTTTTCCTGAATTTTTACTAGACCATCTTCAATACGCTTTATTAAATACTCGTTAATTTCGGCCGAATTTTCTTTAGAAGGATAGCTTTCCTCTGGAAATTTTATATCAATTATCAATAGATTATTCATATAATAAATATCTGGATTAGGGGTTTTAGATCCTTGAAAGAATATTCCATTGAATTTATCCGATTTAATCTTTGCTTCTTTAAGCTTCAAAGCTAAAAAATACCCTAGGCTTCGAGACTCATGTCTAACTCTAGCATTATTATACTCATTCCATAATCCAAACTCTGGAATAACAACTACGTAATTTACATTTTTCATGGTCTTTTATGCCTAAGTGGATCTAAAGATTTTTCGAATAATTTTGCAAAATTTTCTTCTTTAACAAAACCTTTTCCTCTCGCACTTTTACATGCTGGTACTGTGTCTAAAATTACTTGCTAGAAACGTCCTTCATTCTTAATTTCTCATATTTATTTATTTTTTTGTCTTTACCACACCCACTCAATAAAAATATAATCAAAAAAAATGTAATAAAAATAAACACTTAAAAACAAATACAAACTTTCCTCTAGGAAACCATCAAATAAATCAACGATAAAAAATATGTAAATATAATGATAGCCCTGCCAGCAATTTCATTAGATGAACTATTTTCATCAACAGAATCCAACAATAAAAAAGATACATTCCAAATAGATGAAAGCAGTAGCAATAAAAACAATAAACTCCCTAAAATATTAGAAATAGTTAAGGGATCTAAAAATACAAAAGCTAAAAACAAATAAACCAATATACAAAATATAGTTGTATACCATTTATATTTAAACATTATATTTAAAATAAATTTTCTCATAAAACCACCTTTGCTTCATTAAAATCAACTCAAACATAATTGGTATAACAGTTTCCATTTAAAACATATTTACCTCTAGCTCTATCTTCACAATAATTTAACTTTTGCAATGAAATAAAATTCTGCTTCATCAATAATATGCCCCTCATCCAAAAACATAATTCAGGAGGAAATAATTTGATGTTTATTGGAGGCTATAGCCTTCACCTTCAACAGCTCTTTTAAGAATATAAATGTATGCTCTCAAGTACATGTAACAAAATAGCACATAAAGAATGATAATTCAGGGTCTGCTTCTAGATATTTTTAAAATGTCATTTTGATTATTTCTCAACTACTAAATCATATATTTCACTATAAAATTCTTCAAAAAAAGAAAAACTTGTTCTACCAAATATTCATTATGAAAAATTTAAAAATTTCTCAATTCCAACATTTTCTCCCAAGCTACACCACGCCAAATATCTGGTTTAATTTCCTTATAATTTCCACCATAGTATTCATATAAATTTTCTAAGTCATTTAGTGTTAAAAAACCGACTGTTGATTCTGAAAAGAACAATGGATTTTTTTTCGACCTCATATAGCTCAAAATTATTCTAAATGCTTTATCAATACACCAATTAATATCATGTATATAAAACTGACGTTTATAAAAATTTTCTTCTACACTTTCAATCAACTTAAGAAAATTTTTATCAGCATCCATATAAAAATCATTATCAATACTTAGATTAGTAAAAAAAATTTCCAAAGTTTCAACACGTTCCTCACCATTTTCATCAATATATGTTTCACCATGTACATATATATCAATTTCACTTTGAATATTTACAATCTCAGCATTAGAAATAAAATCTTCTAAATTTAATACCATATTATTCTCAGTAACAATTTTATTAAGATTTAGAATCTCTGAATAAAAATCATATTGATTATTTTTTTGTTCTTCTACAACCCAAGCAGAATGCCCCATATTATTTACCTTTCAATATATACCCAATTCAATCTCCAAAATTTTCAAATCTTATCATAAATTTTCAATATTTAGGTTCTATTTTTAAGTTATTTTTACTTAAGAATAACTAAATTCCATCTTGATCACTCCTGTATTATCAAGGAATTTCATAATAAATTTATTACCTCATATTCATTAACCATTCCCAAATACAATATCAGTCAAACAATTTAATATTCCACCTTTATATAAATTATAACTTCCTGTTTCTGCATTAAATTCAATTAATACGCCACAATAGTAGTAATAATTAATACCCTTACATTTAAGTTTTTTTATTTTAAAAGCTTCATTATCTAATTTAAATTGTTCAATATTTTCAACAACAATATCTTTTTTAACAATTTCAAAAAAGTGATCCTTATCATTAAGCCAAAAAAAACAATAAATTAGAAAACTATCAATATTCTCATAATATGCTGGTGCTTCTTTTTCTTGGAAGCCATAAACATAAATTTCTCCCGTATTATTTTCAATACATAAAAACTCATCATTAAAATCATGGCCAAAATAAATTGTTCCAGACGGAACCTTTTCTTCATCATGAATTTCTTCAAATGGAGGTTGAGCTAAATAATATTGTTCAAATCTGTCAAACGTACAATCAGCAAACATACTAGTTATTAATGAAGTAGTATTACCATATAAAACAAAAAAGCTTCTATGCTCTGATCTTAAAGGAATATTATTTTCTTTAATTAAATGATCTACTCTCTCACTACATACTCCAACAACTTCTGGATAATTACTCATTAATACTTCGACAAGTTTTTCTTTACTAATCAATTTACTATCTCACTTTGAATTTTTAGTAGCTTCTTTAGAGTAAATCTTTTGGTTACTTGGATTATTACAAGTTGTACAAAAATCCATATGATTTAAACTCAATTTTTTGTTACCACTATATGGATTCTGCAATTTGCTTTTGATATTAAACAGCTACTTTTTTATAAGTGATTCCAGCTGTGAAACCAAGTTCTCCTGCTTTACCTGATAAGTTGCTTATCAACTCATTTGATAACCCCTGGTTATGGCTCACTTCATCTTCAAGACTTCTTATAGAACGTAAATAAAAAGCCTTGAGACAAAACTCAAGGCTTTTAAAAAAACTTTTCCTACTTGTTCTGTTCTTTTAACTTTACACGTTCTCGCCATAAATCCTTAGAAATTTGTGAATAATCTCTATCTAATTCTTTCTCAGAGAGATCGCTAATTCCTCTCATATAAATACTTACCCAACTATCTTCTTCAGGTATATAAGCAAATTCAAAATCAATTTTCCCCTCTTCAGTTAATGAAATTTTAAAATGACTCCATTTCTCTATAAACATATCCAATGATCTTAACTCTTCCATTAAGGATATTATTTTATCTCCAATTTCACCTGGCATTTTATCAAAATCAAATGATTTGTTTTTTCCTTCTTGTGTTAACCATCTAAAACTGTATGAATTAGAATCATTATAAATCATGCCTGTACAAAAAATAATAGTTGCTTCTTCTGCCATTATTGACCATAAAAGCTCACCGATTTTTTGATATATTTCCTGCTCATTCATAACTATTTTCCTGATGCTGTATTTTGTAATCTTCGTGCTGGAAGGCTAGCACCATTAATCTGTTGTTCCACTACAAATGAAGTAGGTCGTTTACTAGTTCCTGTAAAAACTGGCTGAATTGAAACTTTCACCTCTTTATTGGCCTTTAATGCATCTTGCCAAGTTTTTTCAAGTTTACCCCAATCTCCACCACCACCATTAAACTTTTTGTCCATCGGAAGGCTTTGTTGCATAAAGGATTTAAAGGCAAAGTTCTCCTAGGCGCCTCAAATTTAAGTGACAACTTGAGTATGAGGTCGGTCTAATTCTGTAAATTTATTTAAAATAGCTATACGGGCATGTACCTCATTGACTTGGCTTTGAAAGTTCCTAGCACTGAGTTTATCGCCTAATAATTTGATGCAATGCATCTTAGTTTCGACCAAACT
>WNDP01000056.1 GCA_009912575.1 Acinetobacter bereziniae | reverse complement strand
GGTCGCACACCACTGGAAACAGTACTTGATGGGAAGCGAATTTGGGCTGAGAAGAATTTAGCTCAAATTTAACCTGACAGGCACACTAAAAAATGGGTAACTGTCAGATCTGGTTTGAGCTAGTACACTTAAATAAAAATCTCTCCGAAAAACCCGGTACGGTTCATGTATTACGTCCTGACATTTTTATTTTCCTTATTCTTGGTCAGTTATATGATAATGATCAAATTGTGCTTCCTCTTCATCATCAACGATTTCTAAATTTACAGGAAGCTTTTCATGTGTCCAAAGGTACTCCGTTTGTCCTTTCGCGTTGGTATATCCCTCAAGCACTGAACCATCTTCGGCACTTAGGCGATATTTCTGCCTTTCAACTGGATGACCATCATCATCTTTAAGTGTAAAAAATTCGTGATACTGTTGAGGTTTAGAAGTAATTTTTTTAGGCAGAGTATTGTCGTCATTGCCATCTGACCATCCACTTAAATTTTGACTGGCAATAAGTCGATGACCACAGCTTAATGTACAACCGTGGTATGCGATTAATTTTCCATGATCATTAAACAACGGCCAACCTTGCATAATTTTTTGTGGTCGATGACAACACATCGCTTTCATACCAGCCGAAGCAGCGGGGCGTCCTAAAATAATATGCCTTACATTTCCCTCAACCACTACACCGCCACCCGATGTACGATCCCCAAGACAAATAAAATAATGTGTCGTCATAATTTTAAATAATTCTTATTTTCAGCAGATAATGATAATTAATTAACATAAATACTGTATTTCAAATTACAAAGCTGTAATCCAATGAAATATTTTTATAAAATAAAGAATTAGTTTTATCACATTACATTAGAATTCATTCTTTTATGACCGTTAGACGCCATTCATATGATTTTTTAAAGCCCTAACTCTTACCCTTACTCTCCCCCCACACAGCCAGTAAAAGAATTCTAATACATCTATTGCAAATCAATCTTCTAATTATTTTCTAAAACAGATTAACCCTGATGCATTATTTTTTATTTTCTAAATCTTTCTTCATTTTCTCAAGTCGTTTCCATTCTTCGGCTACTTGAGGATGAACTTGGTATTGACCTGATTTTCTCATCTCACGGCGTTCCTGCATTTCTTCTTTTTGCGCTTTACGTAACAATTTAAAGCTCATATACAACAAGCCCAATAAAACTAAAATACTGATAATGACCAAGGTAATTAATAAAAACTTCATGCTAAATGTTACGCTAACAAAAAAAGAGACCTAATATGAATCAGGTCTCTTCGATTGTCAAAACTTTAAAGATAAGGTTTTAACTTAAAGGATTATTTATCTAAAATCGCAAATAAGTCTTTTTGAACGTCTTCGATTGCACGTAAGCCGTTTAATTTATTATAAGTCGGTGCATTTTCCCCAGAAGCTGCACGACCTTGATAAAAACCGACGAGTTGTTCAGTTTCATTATGATAAGAACCTAAACGTTTACGAATCGTTGCTTCTTCATCATCTGGGCGCTGAACAAGATCTTCACCGGTTTCATCATCTTTGCCTTCCACTTTTGGTGGATTGTAGATCGTATGATAAACACGACCAGATGCAGGATGTTGGCGACGACCAGAAAGGCGTTTTACGATTTCTTCATCAGGCACTTCTATTTCGATCACATGATCAATGTTAATGCCTTCATTTTCCAAAGCTTCAGCTTGCGGAATCGTACGTGGGAAACCATCGAAGATACAACCATTCACGCAGTCAGGTTGTGCAATACGTTCTTTTACTAGACCGATAATAAGCTCATCAGATACTAGACCACCTGAGCCCATTACACTTTTAGCTTTAAGACCTAATTCAGTACCTTCACGAATCACAGCACGGAGCATATCACCGGTTGAAATTTGTGGGATATTGTAGCGCTTACAGATCAACTGAGCTTGTGTACCTTTACCTGCTCCAGGTGGTCCGAGTAATATAATGCGCATAAAAAAACATCCTCATTTAAAATAATATGTATGATACCGTTTGCCATGACAAATTAAAACTTATCATCGTAATGGCATCAAATTTATAAGAAAGCCACAAATAAATGTATTAAACCAGCAAAGAATCCAGTGACACCACCCAGTACAATCAAAATCCATTCGTCTTCCTGAAATGCAGGACGTAACAAATTTTGAAACTCTTTTGGCGTTAACTCTCTAATCCGCTCTTTAAACATTTGAAAAATTTTCTGTGCACGGCTCGCATTAAACGCTGGGTCGCAAACAGGCACCATCGTAATTTCAATTGATCGATCAATCAAGTCTGTCTTGAGTTTTGCATACTCTTTTGGCCCTAAAGACAACTGCAGAGACGTACGAACCAATGGAGTTTCCATAATTTCGTTAATATGACGCTTCACAATTCGGCGCGTTTTGTCTTTCTTTGGACCATACATCATTTCTGTCATGATTGATTTTAACGTAATGAGGTCTTCAGTCACGACACTTGCAAAAACGTCTGACACTTCTTCTTGGCGTTTCATGAACGCGCCCTGAACATTATATGTGCCTATTCGTGGAATAACAGGTTTAATCCATGGAAATTTTCGATCTTTTGTGCGTTCAAAGAATTGCGGGTAACGAATGTAATGCGGCTCTACTGGGTTAAACACCATCCAGATTGCAATCCAGTTAGTGAGAAAACCCCATACCGCAGCAAAGAATGGTACTGTCCAATGTTGTGGCACAAAAACGTACACAAACATTTGAAAAATACCAAAAAAACTTCCAATTACGGCACTAATATGCCAAATAAAATTGATTTCTTTCTGACCAACTTTCAAAAACATACGAACCATCAAACGGCGATCACCTTCCATTTGATTGACCACCATGTCACGCATATTCACCAATGACTCAACGTTCATGGTCAGTTCGGTCACAAGTTCCTTTAAGACACCTGGCAATTGTTTATGCGCTTGTCCATAGATACGGCGTTTAATGGAATAAGGCAGGTTTTCCCACAAAACAGCATTACGATCCAACATGACTTCATCGATCAGATGCTCAAGTTCAAAACCGACTTGCTCACCGATGATGCGCGCCATATCTTCTGGGTCCATTGCATCCAGAAACTCACGCAACGATCCCAATTTAGATAAGGTATTGTCGGTGATAATGCCAGAGATTCGCCCAGCCTTACGTGGCACAATGCCTTGCCAACCTACAGGTAAGGGACCAATATGGAACCCCCAAAACGTGATCGGATAGAATACCATTTTCAGTGCCATCCAGACATGCGCCCATGTTACAAAGGCAGTCACAGGAATGATACTTAAGATAGCAAGATGATCGGGTCTAGCTGTAAAAGCGTGCCACAAACCATTAATGTATTCCAACATGCATGACTCTCGTATTTATTTCTATTTGCGGTCGAAGGATTTGTATAAAAGCATAAAAATCTTAAAAACCTACACTTAGAGTATAAGCGAATTGTATCTGAGGGCGGGTTTCCAAGATCATATCTCCATTTTTATTGTGAAGCTCACTTCCTGCACCCATACCCACACTGAATGTACTTATACGTTCTTTATTCAACAAAACGTAAGCAATATCAGCACCACCACCATATTGAACTTCATCGCTTCCGTCTACTTTTTTACTTTTAAGCGATCCACCATAAAGTCCTACATAGAATCCATTTTTGTCAGTACCATTTAACGCAACTGGAATTCGATAACCCACTTGCCCAGCAAATGCATTGTCACCATTATAAAAAGCACCTAATTTTGTGTATGCAATTCCGTAAGGGTTGACCCACTCAGCATTCAAATGAACTATTTGTTGAGTAACACCTGCACCAAAATTCCATTTAGACGCATCCTCGGGCTTAATCTTCGCCTCTGGTAAAATTCCCTTCAAATCTGGCAAATATTCTTTAACATCAGCATGCGCGAAGTTTCCAACAGCAACTAATATTAATAAGGGAAATATTTTTTTCATTATTTTCTCCATTACCCCTAACGTTAACTTAGGTCGAATTTCTTTATCCTTAAGGTTCGACTTTAACAGAATTATTTTAGCACTCATATACAAAACACTATAAATTTAATGTCGCTAAGGTCAAATCCGCACCTTGTGATTGCACAGGATTTGTTCGAGTTTTTAGTTAAAATAATTTTTTACGAGTTATTTGTGTTTTTTACTTTTTAAACCTCAATCTAGGGTAAAATGTTTCGCCCTCGCACTCTCCAATTTCAGTATTCAAAGCCGACGACGTATGAAGCAGCAGTTTCCTTTAAAAAATGTCCAACAAGAAAAACGCATCTTTCGCAGTCGTGTTTTTTTTGCGATTGGTATTGTTTCATTTTTTATGTGTTTACTGATTGCACGTTATGCCTATCTGCAAATTTTTCATCATCAAGAGTTTAGTGAAGCATCTGATAAAAACCGTATCCGCTTACAGCCGATTGCGCCTGCACGTGGTTATATCTATGACCGTAATGGTATTTTATTGGCTGACAACTACCCTGTTTTCACAGCAACATTAAGTAAAGCAGATGTTGAAGATATTGAGGGTACTGTTCAACGTTTAATTCCAATTTTAAATCTGAGCCAAGAAGATATTGACCGTTTTAATAGTCGTATTAAGACCTCTAAAAAAACGGAACGTGTTACCTTAAAACTAAATTTGACTGAACAAGATATTGCACGCTTTAGTGAAGTTAAATTTCAGTTCCCTGGGGTAGACATCGAAACTCAAATGACTCGTTATTATCCGCATGGGGAATTATTTGCGCATGTGATTGGGTATGTTGGACGTATTAACGACAAAGAACTCAAATCTATTGATAAAGACAGTTATGCAGGAACCAACTTAATCGGGAAAATTGGTGTAGAGAAATCTTATGAAGATTTATTACATGGTGTTCCGGGTTATGAATCTATCGAAGCCGACGCCCATGGGAATGTACTACGCCATTTAGGTCGTAAAGAATCAACGCGTGGTAATGACCTCTACCTTTCTCTAGATTATGGCTTACAAACCATTGCAGCAGAACAACTTAAAGACCGTCGTGGTGCAATCGTTGCCATTGATCCTCGTACTGGTGAAATTTTAGCGCTGGTTTCAAGCCCAAGCTTTAACCCCAATTTATTTGTCACAGGCATTGGGCATGACGACTATACCGCCTTACGTGACAACCTTGATCAACCGCTTTATAACCGAGCTGTTCAAGGAACCTATCCTCCCGGTTCGACCATTAAGCCAATGGAAGGTTTAGGGGGGATTCACTTTAAAACTGTGGATTGGGGTACTGCTATTTCTGATCCGGGTTACTTCCATTTACCTGGGGATTCTCATAAATTCCGTGACTGGAAAAAAACGGGGCATGGTTCCGTCAATTTACACAAATCCATTGTGGTTTCTTGTGACACCTATTTCTACATTTTGTCTTATCAAATGGGTATCGACCGTATGAACGAGTGGATGCGTCAATTTGGTTTCGGTGAAAAAACAGGGGTAGATTTACCGAGTGAAAGTACAGGACTTTACCCGAGTCCTGAGTGGAAAATGCGTACACGTAAGAGCAAATGGCTCAAGGGTGAAACGATTTCTGTGAGTATTGGACAAGGTGCATTTACTGCAACACCTTTACAACTGGCTATGGCAACTGCAATCACAGCCAATCACGGTGCACATGTAACGCCACACGTATTACGTGAATCCAAAGGTGCAAAAAAGCATACTGTATTGAACGCCCCAACTGGAAAAATCAACTTTAGTGGGACGGATGATGACTGGATCAAAATGCGTGATGCGATGGTAGATGTAATTCAGTCTGGTACAGGACGTAGTATCCGCACACCAATGTACCAGATCGCAGGTAAAACAGGGACAGCCCAAGTCAAAAGTATTGCTCAGGGTAAACGTTATAATGAAGCGGCCCTTACATCAAGACAATTAGACCACGGTTTATTTGTAGGATTTGCACCTGCAGAAAATCCAGAGATTGCCATCGCAGTGATTTGGGAAAATGGTCGTCATGGGGGTTCTGCTGCAAAAATTGCCCGTCCTGTTTTTGACTATTGGTTATTAACACGCAAGAAAAACCCTATTGCTCCACTTAACCATCAAGTCAGTGGTGGTTTAATGACTGCTGGTATTAAACCGGGTGAACTGCCAAGTGGTGATGTTTCACTTACAGCTGATCCAAATGCGATGCCGAAACCAAAACCACAATCAAATGCTGGGCAAAACCATAGCAATACACAAGGGCAAAGCAACACCACAACACAACCGCCTAAGCCACCATCCAATGAGGCTGATATCAGTGAATAACAAAATTAAAAACCAATTGCGTATTATTGGTGGAGAATGGAAACGACGTGTTCTTCCTTTTGCTGATATTGATGGACTGCGCCCTACACCAGATCGAGTAAGAGAAACCTTGTTTAATTGGTTGATGTGGGATATTCAAAATACCAAAGTGCTAGACCTCTGTGCAGGTTCTGGTGCTTTAGGTTTTGAGGCACTTTCACGTGGTGCTGGTCATGTTTTGATGATTGAGCCCAATAGCATCCAAGCAAAATTTTTAAAAGACAATATTCAATTACTCAAAGCAGAAAATTGCCAACTTAAAATTCAGACTGCTCAACAAGCATTATCTAGCCTTAACGAAAAATTTGACTTGGTGTTTTTAGATCCACCCTATAGTTTAAACTTATGGGAAGAATTGGCTCAAAAAGCTGATCCCTATCTCGCAGATCAAGCATTGATTTACGTTGAAGCAGATCGTGCCCTTAATCAATTAAATTTACCTCCCACTTGGCAACTCCAAAAACAAACCAAAGCAGGTGTGGTGCAAGCAGGTTTATTTAAAAAGCTTTCTGCTTAACATCTATCTAGATCATCAAATTCAGTACATCAATACTCGCTGATAATGCATAGCCATGTCTTATTCATATTCAAAATAAGCCATGGCAAAACCCATCGAAGCAATATTTATAGATTGTCTGTGTGATCAGTATTTAAAACAATCTAAGTATTGAATGTTTATTTTAATGCTCATTTAGTCAGTTAAAAAATTAACGTCTGTTCCAGTTCCAGTCACGATCGTTACGATCACGATCATAGCGATGTCGATCACCATCATTGCGGTGATCCCAACGATCACGATCACGTTGATCATATCGCCCATGTCCACCACGATGATCTCCATCATATGGTGCAACGATACAGCCTGTGAGTGAAACACCTAAAACACCGAGTAAAATAATTTTCTTCATCATGACAGTAGCGTCCTATTCATCTTATTTTTTAAGCTTAACTGTGTAATGTGAAGTTCAACGCAAGCTTGTGTTTCAACGTGTAGTTATTTCACCATGATTCATTCATACTGATAAAATTATATAAAAATACTTCCCTAAATTAATAAGTTAACGTTCTAATCCAAAATAAACGTATAAGCTGCCCACGATCATATGGAAAACTGGAGATATATTCATAACCCACTCTATTTAAGGCGTTGATCTTAAACTCTATTCCATAGCCAAAGGAAAGATAAAGTTCATTTGCTGAGTTGCTATTTGCATTTGGATTAATCAATGATGTTTTCAATTGCTGTACATTATATGCCGTATAATTGAAGATTCGAATTCGATCATTTTCATAAAATTGATTGCTCAAAATTGAATAATCTGTCAGTTCTTGATCATGTTCTTGTGCTAGCTTTTTCTGGATTTCACTCTGCTCTAAAAAATCTTCACTTTGATCTGTAATTTCATCGATACTGCTTAGGCTATTTTCTGGGTTTTCAATATGAAATAAATCTTCTTGTTCCAGCTCAATATCAGGTTCTTGAGAATCTTGCTGATATTCTATATTTTCTAGAGCAACCGACTCAGGCATGATGATCACTTGATCCAATGCATAGAGCTGTGAATTAATTCCAAAAAAAACCATCAGCATGAAGTAGAAATTGCAGAAATATCGCATAAGTAAGATGATCAATTGATAATGTATTTTGTGATGTATATATACAAGTTGGACACATGAAAGATTAAATTAAATGTACCATATTTAAAGATAAGTTAAACTCTATCATAAATCAAATCACTGGATGATTCGCATGGAAATACGTGATCAAATTATTCTCGTTACAGGTGGTGCACGTGGCTTAGGTCTTGCCATTACTCATGCTTTAATACGAGAAGGTGCAAGGGTTGTTGTGAACTATTTCAACAGCGAAGAATCTGCACAACAACTTGCCAGAGAACATGCTGAACAAGTGTTTATTTATAGAGCAGATGTGACTGACGAAGACCAAGTGAATTTGATGTTCAAAAAAGCTAAATTGCATTACGGGCATGCAATTACTTCAGTCATTAATAATGCGCTTTTATCTTTTAAATTTGATGGAGATTTACGACCTAAAGTCGAGACTCTGAGCTGGCATAGCATGCAACAACAATTAGACAGCGCAGTTAAAGCGGCTTTAAACACAACTCAAGCCGCATTAGAGGATATGAAGAAAGATCATTTTGGCCGTATCATTAATATTGGAACAAACCTAGTGCAAAATCCTGTGGTTCCATATCATGATTATACAGCAGCGAAAGCAGCACTTTTGGCATTTACTCGAACAACATCACATGATCTTGGGCAGTATGGAATCAACGTCAATATGCTTTCAGGTGGTCTATTACGTAAGACTGATGCCAGTAGCGCAACACCTGATCAAGTCTTTGACTTAATTGCTGCATCGACACCATTACAAGAAGTCACAACCCCTGAGCAGTTTGCAGATGCAATATTGTTATTTTTATCGCCTTGGTCTAGAGCAGTGACAGGACAAAATCTCATCGTGGATGGTGGCTTAGTCAAAGGTTAATGATAAAGTGAACATTAAAGTAAATAAAATCAACAGTTAAAATAAAAATGAGAGCCTTAAGGCTCTCATTTTTTAGATCATTTTTGAAATGCTGGGATTAAGCCAAACCTTTCTTTTTCAATACATCAAGCATTGTTGAACTAAGTTCAGCAGGACTACGTGTATAAGCCATGCCTGCTTTTTCAAATGCAGCGAATTTCTCTTCGGCAGTACCTTTACCACCTGAGATAATCGCACCAGCATGCCCCATACGTTTACCCTTAGGCGCAGTAACACCAGCGATATAACCCACCACTGGTTTAGTTACATTTGACTGGATATACTCAGCGGCTTCTTCTTCCGCAGAACCACCAATCTCACCAATCATGATGATTGCTTCAGTTTGTGGATCTTCTTGGAAAAGTTTTAAGCAGTCAATTTGGTTCATACCCGGAATTGGGTCACCACCGATACCGATACAAGTCGACTGACCTAGACCAAGTTTAGTTGTTTGAGCAACTGCTTCATAAGTCAATGTACCAGAACGTGAAATAATCCCGATTTTACCTGGTTGATGGATATGACCTGGCATGATTCCGATCTTACATTCACCCGGTGTGATAATCCCTGGACAGTTAGGACCAATTAAACGTGCATTATTACCATAAGTTTCAAGATAACGTTTTGCTTTAAGCATGTCTAAAGTCGGAACGCCTTCAGTGATCACAACGATCAATTCAATACCTGAATCAATTGCTTCAACGATTGAATCCAATACAAATGGAGCTGGAACATAGATCGAGGTTGCATTAGCACCTGTCTCTTTTACTGCTTCACGCATCGTATTGAATACAGGCAAACCGATATGAGTTTGACCACCTTTACCTGGTGTTACACCACCAACAACTTTTGTGCCGTATGCGATTGATTGCTCAGAATGGAATGTACCATTTTTACCCGTAAAGCCTTGTACCAATACTTTTGTGTCTTTATTTACTAATACGCTCATGATTGATACTCCTTACGCTTTCACTGCAGCAACAACTTTTTCTGCCGCATCGGCTAAACCGTTTGCAGAAATTAATTTTAGACCTGATTCATCAAGTAATTTTGCACCTAACTCTGCATTGTTCCCTTCTAAACGAACAACCACAGGTACAGTTACATTTACTTCTTGAACCGCTGCAATAATCGCTTCAGCAATCATGTCACAACGAACAATACCACCAAAGATATTGATCAATACACCTTGCACTGAACTATCTGAAAGAATGATTTTGAATGCCTCAATAACACGATCTTTCGTCGCACCACCACCTACATCAAGGAAGTTAGCAGGCTGACCACCGTACAGTTTGATAATGTCCATGGTTGCCATCGCAAGACCTGCACCATTCACCATACAACCAATGTTACCTTCTAATGCAACATAGTTTAGATCAAATTCAGATGCTTTTAGCTCACGTTCATTTTCTTGAGATTTATCGCGCATTGCAGCAATCTCAGGTAAACGATATAACGCATTTGAATCGATGCCAACTTTTGCATCTACACACAAAATTTCACCATTTTCACGAACTGAAAGTGGGTTAATTTCAAACAATGCAAAATCATTTTCAACAAATGCTTTATAAGCACCCGTCATAATCGTTACAAACTGATTGATTTGTTTGTCTTTAAGACCCAATTGGAAACCAACATCGCGTGCTTGGAAAGGCAATAAACCCACCAATGGATCAACTTCAACTTTAATAATTTTTTCTGGTGTTTCTTCTGCAACTTTTTCGATTTCTACACCACCCTCAGTCGACGCCATAAAGGTCACTCGACGGCTAGAACGATCGACAACTGCACCGAGGTACAATTCACGCTCTACTGGGTATACATCTTCACAAACAAGAATACTATTTACAGGCTGACCATTTGCATCTGTTTGATAGGTAACTAATCGCGTACCTAATAGATTTTTTGCGTATTCAGCCGCTTCTTCTTTTGATTTAACAACTTTCACACCACCCGCTTTACCACGGCCACCTGCATGAACTTGGGCTTTCATCACCGCGAATTTGCCACTAATCTGGTCAAATGCTGCTGATGCTTCTTCTGGAGTAGTGACTAAAATGCCTTCTTGAACTGGCATACCATATTTTTTCAAAAGCGCTTTCGCTTGATACTCATGTAGATTCATCTTTTACCTTTTACTACTTTTCACATTGTTATGACACACCAATACCTAGACTTCCATCACAATAACTATTGGCATTTATTAAAAATTGTTGTTGTATTCTTAGATGATTATTCAATTAAAAACAACCACCGAAAGTAAAAAAGAGCGGTCGAAACCGCTCTTTTTTGTTTTATTTACGTTTACGTTGGATGGCGTGAATCGCACGACCATCGACTGCAAGAGCAGCTTCGTGAACGACTTCTGAATATGTTGGGTGACCGAAAGTCATCAACTGTAGATCTTCTACAGAAGATACGAACTCAAGCGCAATCATACCTTGGTGTACGATGTCTGAAGCACCTGGACCAATAAT
This sequence comes from Acinetobacter bereziniae, assembly GCA_009912575.1. GTDB lineage: Bacteria > Pseudomonadota > Gammaproteobacteria > Pseudomonadales > Moraxellaceae > Acinetobacter > Acinetobacter bereziniae_A. The sequence goes on along the minus strand of WNDP01000056.1, from coordinate 15,705 downwards.
GTGCATACCCAATAAACGATCAGTTTTAGCATCTGCAACAAATTTCACAAAACCTGCAGATTCATTTGCAGCTAAAGCACGACCATTCACAGCAAACGGGAATTGACCAGTTTTAACTTCATGGCCTTTTTCTTTAGCCTGTTCTTCAGTTAAACCTACCCAAGCCGCTTCAGGGTGTGTATAAATCACAGAAATAATGGTGTCATAGTTCACTTGTGCAGCATGACCGTGCATACGCTCAACAGCCATTACACCTTCTTCCATTGCTTTATGCGCAAGCATTGGACCGCGAACCAAGTCACCGATCGCATATACACCATCAACAGATGTTGCACACCAATCGTTTACTTCAACCAAACCACGCTCAGTCAATTTAATGCCTGAATCTTCAGCCAATAAACCTTCTGCATATGCTTTACGACCCACACAAACAATCAATTTATCGAAAGTTTGAGTTTTGTCTTCACCAGCTTGGTTGTACTGAACAGTTACTTCACGACCATTAATTTCAGTACCTGAAACTTTAGCGCCAATACGAATATCTAAACCTTGTTTCGTTAAAAGTTTTTGATAGTCTTTTGCCAAAGCTTTATCAGCCATTGGTAAGAATGCATCTAATGCTTCAAACACAACAACTTCAGAACCAAGACGACGCCATACTGAACCAAGTTCAAGACCAATTACACCTGCACCAATCACACCTAAACGCTTAGGCACTTCTTGGAACTCTAATGCACCTGTAGAGTCAACAATTAAGTCTTCGTCTACTTTTGCAACTGGAATATTTACAGGAACAGAACCAGTCGCAAGAATCACATATTTAGGCTCTAAAACTTGAACGTCACCACCTTCTAATGGCGTAAATTCAACTTTTTTACCCGCAAGTAATTTACCAGTACCTTGTAACCATTCGATGCCATTTCCTTTAAGGAGCTGAGCAACACCGCCAGTTAAATTGTCAACAACTTTATCTTTGCGAGCGAGAAGCTTTTGAAGATCAAGTTGTACATTTTCAACTGAGATTCCGTGTACATCTAAGCCATGAAGTGTGTCTTCATAGTGATGTGAAGAATCTAATAATGCTTTAGAAGGAATACATCCCACGTTCAAGCAAGTACCACCTAAAGATGGCTTACCTTTGTGTACACGTTTTTCGATACACGCAACTTTAAAACCAAGTTGTGCAGCACGAATTGCCGCTTCATAACCACCTGGTCCACCGCCGATTACAACAAGATCAAACTGTTGAGACATGCTTATCTCCAAGAACAAGCCTAGAGGATCGCCCTAAGCTTGTGATGTTATTCTAAAGAATTAAAGGTCAAGGATAAGTTTAGCTGGCTCTTCAAGTAACTCTTTAACCGTTACCAAGAAACCAACAGCTTCTTTACCATCAATCATACGATGGTCATAAGAAAGCGCTAAATACATCATTGGAAGAATTTCAACTTGACCATTCACTGCCATAGGACGCTCTTGGATCTTGTGCATACCTAAGATTGCAGTTTGTGGTTGGTTCAAAATAGGCGTTGAAAGTAATGAACCGAAAGTACCACCGTTGGTAATTGTGAACGTACCACCAGTCATTTCTTCGATAGACAATTTACCTTCACGTGCTTTAGCAGCATATGCACCAATACCAGATTCAACTTCAGCATAGTTCATGCGGTCAGTATCACGAAGAACTGGAACAACAAGACCACGATCAGAAGAAACTGCAACACCGATATCATAATAACAGTGATAGATGATGTCATCACCATCAATTGATGCATTTACAGCTGGATAACGTTTAAGCGCTTCAGTACAAGCTTTAACAAAGAATGACATAAAGCCTAGACGTGCACCATGGCGTTTTTCGAAAGCATCTTTATATTGCTTACGCATTTCCATGATTGGCTTCATGTTCACTTCGTTAAACGTGGTCAACATTGCAGTTTGCTGAGTTGCAGCAAGAAGGCGTTCAGCAACACGCTTACGTAAACGTGTCATTGGAACACGTTTCTCAATGCGCTCACCTACAGCAACACTTAGTGGTGTTACAGCAGCAGCTGGTTTAGTTTGATGATTTGCAACATCTTCTTTAGTGATACGACCACCACGGCCAGTACCATCAACATCAGCAGCAGCAATACCAGTTTCAGTGAGTGCTTTACGTACTGCAGGTGCTTGATCTTGTACTTGAGCACGCTCAACAACAGGTGCATTACCTGCTTGAGTTTGCGCAGCAGCTTGTTCAACTTTCTCTTCAGATTGAACTGCTTGAGTTTGAGCTGCACCAGAAACCGCACCTTCTTCAAATGTTGCGATCACTTCAGCAGAAAGAACTGTATCACCTTCATTTTTGATGATTGCAGAGATCGAACCATCAGCAGGAGCAACAACTTCTAAAACAACTTTATCCGTTTCAATATCACAGATTACTTCATCACGTGATACTGCTTCACCTGGTTGTTTGTGCCAAGTTGCGATTGTTCCGTCAGCAACTGACTCTGGGAACACAGGTGCTTTAATTTCGGTTGCCATTATTTAGATTCTCCTGATTGATCAGCTACGATCGCTAAAGCGTCATTTACGAGCTGAGCTTGTTGTTTTGCATGCAAATATGGTGAGCCACATGCAGGTGCAGCTGAAGCTTCACGTCCTGCGTAGCTAATTTGAACTTGTAGACCAGATTTCATTACACCTTCATATAAACGAGGAGCAATGAACAACCATGCGCCTTGGTTTTTCGGTTCTTCTTGACACCAAACGAGTTCTTTCACGTTTGGATAAGTAGCAAGAACTTCTGCAAGACGTTTTTCTGGGTACGGATATAACTGTTCAACACGTACAACTGCGATGTTCAAGTTTTCTTCACGACGTTTTTCAAGTAAGTCGTAATAAACTTTACCACCACAAAGTACAACACGTGTTACATCTTGTTTGTTGATTTGATCCACTTCATCAATCACAGTCTGGAACGTACCAGTTGCAAGCTCATCTAAAGTAGATGTTGCAAGTTTGTGACGAAGCAATGACTTAGGCGAAGTCACAATCATTGGTTTACGAATTGGACGAACCGCTTGACGACGCATTGCATGGAAAATTTGTGCAGGTGTTGTTGGTGTAATCACTTGCATGTTTTCTTCAGCACACAACTGTAAGAAACGCTCAAGACGTGCAGATGAATGCTCTGGACCTTGACCTTCGAAACCATGTGGAAGAAGAAGTGTTAAACCACAAACACGCTCCCATTTGGTTTCACCAGATGAGATAAATTGGTCAATTACCACTTGCGCACAGTTTGCAAAGTCACCGAACTGAGCTTCCCAAATCACTAAGCTTTTTGGCAATGTTGTTGCATAACCATATTCGAATGCAAGAACCGCCATTTCAGACAATAAAGAGTCATAAATTGCAGTACGTGGCTGGTTTTCTTTGATATGACAAAGCGGAATATAAACCGAACCATCGACTTGGTTGTGAAGTTTTGCATGTCGGTGTGAGAATGTACCACGACCAACGTCTTCACCTGTCAAACGAACCAAGTAGCCATCATCAAGAATAGAAGCATACGCTAGAGTTTCTGCTGCACCCCAGTTCAATGGCATTTCACCAGTTTGCATTTTAAAGCGATCATCAATCACTTTCGATACTTGGCGTTGCATAACGAAGCCTTCTGGAAGCTCGCGCATTTTTGTACCAAGTTCTTTTAAACGCTCAATCGGGAATGTAGTATCCCAATCATCGGTATAGTCATGACCAAGGTATTGTGTCCAATCGACAAACATTTTTTTGTTTGGTTCAAGCACCAATGCATTTGCAACATGATTGCCCGCTTCAAGATCTTCACGGTATTTTTCAACCAGCGCATCAGCAGAGGCACGGTCTAATACTTTTTCTTGTACCAATTGGTCAGCATAAAGCGTACGTGTAGTTGGCTTTATGCTAATCACTTGATACATCATCGGTTGAGTTGCTGCTGGCTCATCTGCTTCGTTGTGTCCACGACGACGGTAACAGAACATGTCAATCACAACATCTTTACGGAATGTGTGACGGAAATCGTGTGCCAATTGAGAAACAAACAATACTGCTTCAGGATCATCACCATTGACATGGAAGATCGGTGCCTGAATCATTTTAGCAATGTCAGTACAGTATTCTGTTGAACGCGCATCACGTGGATCAGAGGTTGTGAAGCCCACTTGGTTATTCACCACGATGTGAACTGTACCACCTACGGTATAACCACGAGTTTGTGACATTTGGAAGGTTTCTTGGTTCACACCTTGACCAGCAAATGCAGCATCACCATGGACAATAACAGGTAATACATCATCACCACCAATGTCTTTACGGCGGACTTGACGAGCACGTACAGAACCTTCAACTACAGGCCCAACGATTTCTAAGTGTGATGGGTTAAATGCCAATGCCAAGTGAACTTCGCCACCAGGCGTCATTACATTTGAAGAGAAACCTTGATGGTATTTTACGTCACCTGAACCTTTGTTATTCAGTGCTTTACCTTCAAACTCACCAAATAAATCAGCAGGGTTTTTACCCATGATGTTGACGAGTAAGTTTAAACGACCACGGTGAGGCATACCGATAACGACTTCTTTACAACCTACAGAACCTGCACGTTGAATCAGTTCGTTCACCATAGGGATGAAAGATTCACCACCTTCTACACCGAAACGCTTAGCACCAACATATTTATTGCCTAGGAATTTTTCTAAACCTTCAGCCGCTGTTAAACGTTCAAGTACATGTTTCTTTTGATCTGCTGAAAAGCCATATTTACCACGTGCACTTTCAAGGCGTTGTTGAATCCAACGTTTTTCTTTGGTGTCAACGATGTGCATATATTCAACACCAATAGAAGCACAATACGTCGCCTCCATTGCGTTAACCATTTCACCTAAAGTGGCTTCAGTTTTACCAATCGCCAAGTTACCCGCATTGAAAACCGTATCTAAATCAGACTTGGTTAAACCATGGGCAGCAAGGTCTAAATCAGGCACGTCTTCGCGTTTAGCCAAACCAAGTGGATCAAGTTTTGCTTTTTGATGACCACGGTTACGATATGCTGCAATCAGTTGCAATACACCGATTTGACGGCGTTCATGCTCAGTACTTACTTCGCTTTGAACAACTGGCTGAACACGACTTGAATTACGACCTAATAATAAGAATTGCTCACGAATATTTCCGTGTGGTTGGTCGCCTTTAGGGAATTTATCGAAATATTGACGCCAATCCTCACCTACTGAGGTTGGAGAAGAAAGGTACTGTTCGTAAAGCTCTTCAATATACGCTGCGCTGTCAGCGGAAAGTTCAGTATCAAGACGCAATGCGTCAGCAACTTCTTGCATTTGTGGACCCATTTCCTATTGCAAAAACATTAGAGGGTGCTTTTTAAGCACTCCCATGATTGATAATGCCAAATCGGTAAATTGACATTCACCCATCAGGTACTAATGACCATGGGGCGTTATAAACATTAGCTTATTACTAATGCATACAATGAATCATAACGCCTTCATTGGCATCATCACTCACTTATATATTCAACCGAAGCTGAGCAATTTTTTGCAAATCGACTTAGAAAAAACAAAAGACTTTTTGCTTTTTCTAAAGCGGCTCTAAACGACTTATATAAAAAATATTTATAAACCGATCTGGGCACACTTATGTTGAAAAAATGTACCAAAAACAAAGTCACTTTTTCACATATAGTGGTTTGTTAAATCCTAACATGATCTGCCACTTCAATTGATTTTTTTGACACATACCATCTATAAATTAGCGAAATACATACAAGAAATAATCAACTATCATCACTCCATTTTTATCGGGTCAGTTGTTCTTTTTTCAACGCTTTTATCGCAAATCAACACAATAAAAAACAACACTCTCTTTTCCTAATCCCCTCCAAATAAATTTACATAAAAAAAAGAGCGCACATCTTGGATGTGCGCTCTTTTTTAACGTCGTATTAACCTGCTTGATCAAGCAACATGCTACGGATATGACCGATTGCTTTTGTTGGGTTTAAACCTTTAGGGCATACAGATACGCAGTTCATGATTCCTTTACAACGGAACAATGAGAATGGGTCATCAAGACGTGATAAACGATCTTGAGTTGCTGTATCACGAGAGTCAATGATAAAGCGATATGCATTCAACAATGCTGAAGGACCCAAGAATTTATCAGGGTTCCACCAGAATGATGGACATGAAGTTGAACAACATGCACAAAGAATACATTCATACAAACCATTTAAGTGCTCACGCTCTTCTGGTAACTGTAAACGCTCTTTAGGTGGCGCAGGTTGGTTATTGATCAGGAACGGCTGAATTTTGTCATACTGATCGTAGAACTGATTCATATCCACAACTAAATCTTTAACCACAGGCAAACCAGGCAATGGACGAATGACGATTTTTTCAGGTAAATCGTTCAAGTTCCATAAGCAAGCAAGACCATTTTTACCATTGATGTTCACACCATCAGAACCGCAAATACCTTCACGGCATGAACGACGGAATGTCAATGATTCGTCTTGAACTTTCAATGCTAGAAGTGCATCAAGCAACATACGGTGCTTATCTGTCAACTCTAGTTTAAAAGTTTGCATATACGGCGCTTTATCCTTATCAGGATCATAGCGGTAGATTTCGAACGTACGAGTACCTCTACTCATCTTATTTCTCCCGATTAGAATGTACGTGGTTTAGGTTCAATTGGGTCTACAGACAATGGGCTGTAACGTACTGGTTTGTATTCAAGATGATTATCTGCTGAATACCATAAAGTATGTTTCATCCACTCATCATCACGGCGACCATATGAATAGTGCTCATCATCAGCAGGCAATTCATAATCTACAACTGTATGTGCACCACGACATTCTTTACGCGCAGCAGCAGAAATCAAGGTTGCTTTTGCGACTTCGTATAAGTTTTCAACTTCTAAAGCTTCAATACGTGCTGTATTAAATACTTTTGATTTGTCTTTCAAATGAATGTTACGTACACGTGGTTCAATCGCAAGGATTTGTTTAACACCCTCATCAAGCAATGCTTGAGTACGGAATACACCTGCGTGGTCTTGAACGATGTCACGAATCGCATCTGCAACTTCTTGTGCATTTTCACCAGAAGTAGAATCATCTAAATGATTGATACGTTTCAATGTGTCCACAAGTACGTCATTTGGAAGTGGTTGGTAATCATCACCGTGATGTTTAGTCACATAATCAATGATGTGTTCACCAGCAGCTTTACCGAATACAACCAAGTCAAGAAGCGAGTTAGTCCCTAAACGGTTTGCACCATGTACTGACACACAAGAACATTCACCAATTGCATAGAACCCTTTTACAGGTACTGCGTAATTCATTGTGCCATTGGTTGTATATTCATTGGCTGCCTTGTCAAAACCAACATAGAAGCCAGCTTCATTTCTAGCTGCTTCAGGAATGACTACTTGACCATGAATATTTGTAGGAATACCACCCATTTGATAATGGATCGTTGGTACCACTGGAATAGGCTCTTTGGTAATATCGACGTTGGCAAATTTCTTACCAATTTCAAATACCGATGGCAAACGCTTCATGATCGTGTCCACACCTAAGTGAGTCATATCAAGAAGAATATAGTCACCTTTAGGACCACAACCACGGCCTTCTTTAATTTCTTGGTCCATTGAACGTGATACGAAGTCACGCGGTGCCAAATCTTTCAAAGTTGGCGCATAGCGCTCCATGAACGGTTCGCCGTCTTTGTTACGAAGGATTGCACCTTCACCACGACAACCTTCAGTCAACAATACGCCTGCACCAGCAACACCCGTTGGGTGGAATTGCCAGAATTCCATATCTTGTAATGGGATACCAGCACGTGCAGTCATACCAAGACCGTCACCTGTATTGATATAAGCATTGGTAGAAGCACGGTAAACACGACCCGCACCACCCGTAGCGAATAAAGTTGCTTTTGCTTGGAATACTGCAATTTTACCCGTTTCTTGGTCGATCGCAGTTACACCCAATACATCACCAGCTTCGTTACGAATTAAATCTAACGCAATCCACTCAACAAAGAATTGAGTGCCCATTTTCACGTTGCTTTGATAAAGCGTATGAAGAAGCGCATGACCTGTACGGTCAGCAGCAGCACATGCACGAGGAACTGGTTTTTCACCATAGTTCGCAGAGTGACCACCAAATGGACGTTGGTAAATTGTGCCGTCAGCGTTACGGTCAAACGGCATACCTAAGTGTTCAAGTTCATAAACAACTTTAGGCGCCTCACGACACATAAACTCGATTGCATCTTGGTCACCTAACCAGTCAGAACCTTTTACTGTGTCATAAAAGTGGTAATGCCAGTTATCATCTTGCATATTACCAAGTGATGCACCAATACCACCTTGTGCCGCAACAGTATGAGAACGTGTTGGGAATACTTTAGTTAGCACTGCAACTTTCAAACCTGCTTGAGCAAGTTGATATGAAGCACGCATACCTGAACCACCACCACCAACGATGATTGCATCGAAGAACTGGCTTGGAATATTTGAATAATCTTCTTTAGGGGTTAAAGCGCCCATGACATCTTCCTATCAATTCGCCCAAAAAATCTGGATTGCCCAGATCGCATATGCAATTACAGCAATAATCACTGCTGAAGTTAACACGATGCGTAAACCTGAAGCTGAAGGCCCCATTTGACGAGTAGTCACATAGTCAGTGAATACTTGCCACATGCCAATCCAAGCATGCGCAACAAGAGATAAGACTTCCAATAAAGATAAAATCTTCATTGGAAGTGTCATCATAAAGCCGAACCATTGCTCATAGTTAAATCCGCCATTGCACAGAATCCAACCTAATACCACAACAGTATAAACAGCTAGAACAACAGCACTTACGCGTTGGATATACCAATCACGAGAACCTGAACCCGTTAAACCTGTAGCACTTTTCATTAGAGAACAATCCATACGAATGATGCGATAATTGCTATCACAGACAAGATTAATGCAATAGTTGCTGCTACGCGACCACTTTGCAGCTCTTCAGCAAAACCTAGATCAGCAAGTAAATGTTTAATACCCATAATGAAATGGAATAGTAAACCAGCGACGAATACCCATACGATAAAGCGTACAACGAAGCCACCAAAGATTGCTTGAACTTGAGCAAAACCTTCAGGCGAAGACAAAGACTTATCTAAAAGCCACAAAAGTACCGGTACGAGTAAAAATACGATGACACCTGAAAGACGGTGTAAAATTGATGCAATAGCCACAGGGGATTTTAAGTTTACATCTAAAACTTGACCCATGGACAAATTGACAGGTCTGTTGCTTTTCACAGCGGGCATCCTGTAAGTAAAAACTCCATCCGGAGTTTGTTGGAATTAATTCGAAGGAAAGCTAGCATTGTCAGACAAGTTAAATTGTCTGAACTTTAAACGACACTGAATTATAAAACGTGAACAGTCAAATTACAAACCGTCGAAATTGGCTTTTTCTTTAAAAAACACTCAAATAAGAATCATTTACATTCATTTGTAAGCTTATATCAATGTTTTGAATCAAGCATTTAGCGCTATCCCTTTATTTTTTATGATTTTTAAACATAATACTTTTCGACATAATAATGCTGGATATTATTTTCATAAATTTAGACTAAAGCACAACAATACGGACAAAAGCGTCCTCTCCTCCCCTCATCCTAGAAATTTTAAATTCAGTATTCAATTTAACTTTATATAGATACCCATTATGTCGTTTCTAAATATCCCTTTATTTTCATTTTTAATGGTCATCATTTTATTCTGTGATTTAATTTAAAGCTTTATAATAAGAAAGAACAACTTAGTTTGTGAATAATTCTATTTTCACGCATTAAGATTGCACATATTTGCTTGTTTTAACCGCGAGTAAAACCTGATTTAACGGTTGTTTTAGCTGTTTTTTGTACCAAAAATCACATCATGAAAACTATTTTTTAATCAATTAAGCACTAAAATGAAAATAAATATTTCATCATTTCATTTGGATACTTTTCATACTGCCATTACATTAAAAGCTTTGTAAGTCATGAAATTTAGATGTTTTTAAAACATGGGATATGAACGATTTGACTTACAAAAGCATCAAAATATTGGTCTAAAATGCCATTTCCTGTCTAGCAATCCTAATTATTTTTCTGCACCTAACTCTGAATTTACCTTATTATACTGACCAACTCTGAAATTTGATGCTCAATCTAACTGCTCAAAGTTAGACTAACTGTAGGTGAAAACATGATTTTTTCATCCATAAGTATAATTGAGAAAATTTCAGTACTCACTAAGCTAAATAGCAATTTTTGATCCGTCTGACTTGTGCATTACAAGATGACTAAGCAAGTTAGATAAAATATCCACCAGGACAGGAGATCTATTGAATGTCTGCAGCAACTGGCAAGAAAGCCGTTCTAGAGCTTGATGGCAAAAAAATTGAATTACCAATTTACAGCGGCACATTGGGCCCAGATGTAATCGACGTTAAGGATGTGTTGGCTTCAGGTCACTTTACTTTTGATCCTGGTTTTATGGTGACAGCTTCTTGTGAGTCTAAAATCACTTTCATCGATGGTGACAAAGGCGTTCTTTTACACCGTGGTTATCCAATTGCTCAACTTGCGACTCAAGCTTCTTACTTAGAAACTTGCTATTTATTGTTAAGCGGTGAACTTCCAACTGCTGAACAAAAAACAGACTTCGAAAACAAAGTCCGCAACCACACTATGGTTCATGACCAAGTTAGCCGTTTCTTCAATGGTTTCCGTCGTGATGCTCACCCAATGGCGGTGATGTGTGGTGTAGTTGGTGCATTATCTGCGTTCTATCACAACGGTTTTGACGTTGAAAACGTAGACCACCGTGAAATTACTGCGGTTCGCTTAATTGCTAAAATTCCTACGCTTGCGGCTTGGACTTATAAATATACTGTAGGTCAACCATTCGTTTACCCACGTAATGACTTAAGCTACGCTGAAAACTTCTTATACATGATGTTTGCTACTCCAGCAGATCGTGACTATAAAGTTAACCCTATTCTTGCTAAAGCAATGGATCGTATCTTTACGCTTCATGCTGACCATGAACAAAATGCGTCTACGTCAACTGTACGTTTAGCAGGTTCTACTGGTGCTAACCCTTATGCGTGTATCGCTGCGGGTATTGCTGCACTTTGGGGACCAGCTCACGGTGGTGCTAACGAAGCCGTTCTTAAGATGCTTGATGAAATCGGCACTGTAGAAAACGTTGCGCCGTTCATGGAAAAAGTTAAAACTAAAGAAGTTAAACTTATGGGCTTCGGTCACCGAGTTTATAAAAACTTCGATCCACGTGCGAAAGTAATGAAAGAGACTTGTGACGAAGTGTTAAGTGCACTTGGTATCAATGATCCTCAACTTGCACTTGCGATGGAACTTGAACGTATTGCGTTAAGCGACCCGTACTTCATCGAACGTAAACTTTATCCAAACGTAGACTTCTACTCAGGTATCATCCTTAAAGCGATTGGTATCCCAACAGAAATGTTTACTGTAATCTTTGCACTTGCACGTACCGTTGGTTGGATCAGCCACTGGTTAGAAATGCACAGCGGTCCATACAAGATCGGTCGTCCTCGTCAGCTTTATACTGGCGAAACTGAACGCGATATCAAACGTTAATTCGTTAGGCGTTTCGATCGAATAAGAGACCACCCTTTGGGGTGGTTTTTTATTACATATTTATACCAATTGATATAATCCATTTATTTTTAAATTCCTTTGAAAATCAAAAATATAACAATATTATCAATAAGCATAGAAAACTCAAATTTATATTTTTACGAAAAAAACTTACAAATCACTACTTTGTAAAACACCCAACAAATAACTTTATTTTATATATTGTTTGAAAATTTTTAATCATACATTTTCAAAGGAATTGAAGGTGCCTCAAGATTTATCTAAACAACAGTACAACCCAGATCAAGCTTTTTTTGGTCACCCCAAACCATTAAAAGGTTTATTTTTTACTGAGCTTTGGGAACGTTTTTCGTATTATGGTATTCGCCCTTTATTAATCCTCTATATGGCGGCTTTAGTTGCTGATGGTGGTCTTGGTTTAGATCGCCCAACAGCATCAGCAATTGTTGGCTTATTTGCAGGCAGTATGTATTTAATGACCGTATTGGGTGGATGGGTTGCTGACAATTATCTCGGTCAGGAGCGCGCTGTGTGGTACGGTTCATTGATCATCGCGCTCGGGCATATATCCATTGCATTGGCAGCTTTATTTGGCCATTTCTTTTTTTATTTTGGTTTAGTTTTGATTGTGATCGGTTCTGGTTTATTTAAAACCTGTATTTCCGTCATTGTTGGTACTTTATATCAGGCTCAAGATTCACGGCGTGATGCAGGATTTTCCATTTTTTATATGGGAATTAATCTAGGTTCGTTGATTGCCCCACTATTGACTGGGCTCGTCCTGTGCATTACAATCCTAAAGCACCCCAAATGATCATAGGTTTTATTGCAGTTGTTGGCTTGATTATCGGTCTAGTTTCTCTTGGCATAATTAACATCAATCCAATTCAGATCGCCACATATTTCACGATCACCATCTGTATTTGTATTGCCTTATATTTCTGCTATCTATTGCTCTTTGCTGGTTTGAATCAGACTGAGAAAAAACAAATCATCATCTGTTTTATTTTACTCATCACCGCTGCACTGTTCTGGTCAGCATTTGAACAAAAACCAACATCTTTTAATCTTTTCGCCCAAGACTTTACAGACCGCCAATTCTTTGGCTTTGAAATACCCGCCGTTTGGTTTCAATCGATTAATCCCCTTTTCATTATTATTTTCGCACCGATCATCGCATGGCTTTGGGTTAAATTACGCAAACAAAATCGTGACCCTAGCTATATCACCAAATTCATTATTGCTTTACTCCTTACTGCGGGTGGTTTTCTCGTGATGAGCATTGCCATTGCCAGTTACCTGATCACCCAAAATGGTGGAACTGTTTCTGCATTGTGGATCGCATCAAGTCTTCTGCTTTTAACGCTAGGTGAATTATGCTTAAGCCCTGTTGGTCTTTCAACGATGACTAAACTTGCTCCAACCATCATTCGTGGACAAGTGATGGGACTTTGGTTTACAGCATCTGCTTTAGGTAACTTGATGGCAGGTTTAATCGGTGGTCATGTTTCAATCAATGAAGTTGACCAATTACCCCTCCTATTTGTGCGATGTGTCATCGCTTTACTTCTAGGCGCACTCGTTCTATGGTTAATGAAAAAATCGATTCGTAAATTACTCAATCAAACATCGACCCCTTCTCAAAAATCTCTTGATATACAATTGGAAAAAGTATGAATGCTTTGTCACCTGCCAACAAATTAGAAAATCTTCGTACAATTATGAAGAAATATCAGCAGGATGCTTTTATCGCCATGAGTGCAGATCCACATATGTCAGAGTATCTACCTGATTATTGGAAAATACGCCAATGGCTAACAGGCTTTACAGGTTCAGTCGGCACAATTGTAGTCACTCAAAACTTCGCAGGTTTATGGGTAGATGGTCGATATTGGGTACAAGCTGAACAACAACTGGAAAATACAGGTTATGTTTTACAAAAGCAGTCACCTGATCCTGCTTCAACACATTTGTCTTGGCTTTCACAACATTTAGCCAAAGATGCAAAAATCTCTGTCAATGGAAATACTATTTCAACTGAACAATATAGCGCATTATCAGCGCTTGCAACACAACACCATTTCGTCATTCAAACAGACTTAGATTTAATTGATGAAATTTGGACTGAACGCCCAGCACTGCCCCTACAACCCATTTGGCAAATGGCAGATGATTTCAATGCGCAAACACTCTTAGAAAAAATAACTGCAATCCGTCACAAACTTATTCAGAAAAAAGCAACGGGGCATTTTATTTCTGCACTTGATGACATTGCTTGGATTTTAAATTGCAGAGGCAGTGATGTTGAATATAATCCCGTGTTCTTAGCACACTTATATATAGATCATTCTCGAACTGTGCTTTTTATTGATAGTGCAAAACTTTCATCTGAAATGCAGCAAAGATTTGCTTTGGATAACATTGAAATCTTACCTTATACCGCAAGCAACGAGTTTTTGGTCGGACTTAAACAACAAAATATTTTAATTGATCCTGCAAAAACATCTATTGCCCATACACAGGCGATTGAACACCATAATCACTTGATTCTAGATATCAATCCCAGCACATTATTTAAATCCCAGAAACACCCCTCAGAAATTCAGCATGTGCGCAATGCCATGATCAAAGATGGTGTAGCCTTGTGCCATTTTTTTCATTGGTTAGATACAGCGCTAACAAATAAGGAATCCATCAGTGAGTTGACGATTGACGAAATGATCACTGGATTCCGTGCCCAGCAAAAAGACTTTCTAGGGCTAAGTTTTTCAACGATTGCAGGTTTTAATGCCAATGGTGCGCTACCTCATTATCGAGCAACTGTAGAAAGTTTCAGTAAAATCACTGGTAACGGCTTGTTACTGATTGATTCAGGTGCACAGTATGCAGATGGTACGACAGATATCACCCGAGTCGTTCCAATCGGTACGACCAGTATTGAACAAAAACGTGATTATACCCTCGTTTTAAAATGTCACATTGCACTTGCCCAAACCATTTTTCCTGAAGGCATTGCATCACCGCTTTTAGATTCAATAACCCGTCAGACATTATGGAAATATGGTTTGGATTATCGTCATGGTACAGGTCACGGCGTCGGTTATGCATTAAATGTGCATGAAGGACCTCAAGTCATTTCATATTATGCACCTGTAACTTCAAACAGTAAGATGTGCTCGGGCATGATTACATCCAATGAACCCGGCCTCTACCATCAAGGAAAATATGGGATTCGAATTGAAAATCTTGTCGTGAATCAACCGAAAAGATTTGCTGATACAACTTATGGTGATTTTTTAGAGTTTGAAACACTGACGCTGTGCCCGATTAATCTCAGCTGTATTGTTTTAACATTGTTAAATGATGATGAAAAAGCATGGTTAAATGAATACCATCAAACCGTTAGAGAGCGATTAGCACCCCATTTAGAAGGTGAGGTTTTAAATTGGTTGAATGTAAATACACAAGCCATTTAACAGGATATAAACGACTCATAAGCTCATTGTTTTAAACTTTGGGCTTTGAGATAAACAGAAATCTTTTAATTTTTCATCTCCCCAGCTTTAATAAGTATCTATATTCGTTGATGAGCACTCATACATCTAAAAATTAGCAGTTTATATTGACACTTTATAGATAAAGTCCTGCCTCAGAACAGTTGTGCTAAAGTTTTCAAGTATCATATTTCATCAATTTTTTTATAGAACCGAGCGGCTTTGTTGCATAAAGGATTTAAAGGCAAAGTTCTCCTAGGCGCCTCAAATTTAAGTGACAACTTGAGTATGAGGTCGGCCTAATTCTGTAAATTTATTTAAAATAGCTATACGGGCATGTACCTCATTGACTTGGCTTTGAAAGTTCCTAGCACTGAGTTTATCGCCTAATAATTTGATGCAATGCATCTTAGTTTCGACCAAACTTCGGTGATGATAGCCTGACCATTTTTTCCATAG
>WNDP01000055.1 GCA_009912575.1 Acinetobacter bereziniae | reverse complement strand
GCCAAAGCTGAGGAAATTGCTGTTGAATGATATCTTTGTAGCGTTGGTAAGTTGCTTGTGACTCCTGATACGCCACCTCAACTTTCTTAATGACGGATGGTAGTTTTGTTACATGAGCGTCATACCCCATCAGCCCTGAAAATTTTAAATTGTCAGGATACTGCTCAATCAACCTGAGTAGATCAATCATTTGCGCTTTTGAATCTACACCACCACGATGCAAGCCTACATCTATCTCAATATTGATTTGAAGCTGAATTTCTAAAACTTTCGCAACCTCAAGATATTGTAATAAACGTGCCTTGGTATCAACTAACCACTGGATATTGGCATGTTTCAATTGAGGATGCTGGATATAAAATTGCTGGACGAGTCCGACTGGCATCGGCTTCCCCAGTAAAATATCGGGATCTGAAAAGTTTTCTAAAATCGGTAGCAATTGAGGTAAATGGAAAACCATAAATCGATGTGTGGTCAGCTTAGCACTTACCATCTTGAGTAATTCCATGCATGCAAGAGATTTGACCACGAGCCGTGGATGTAAATGCGTTGCATATTTAAACTTGGTCGCGGCATATTGTAAATTTTGTTCCAAAGCCTGACCATCAATAATCAATTGTGGTAGCGCATCTGCGGATTGTTTTAAATCACGATTCAATTGCTTAAAAAAATGATTCATCGCACATTCCTATTTTTCACTGTTAACTTTTGAAGACCTATTTGATTCAATATTTTTCATAGCCGATGATCTTAATAGATTTAAATTAGCTATCAAGGAATAGCTTTTCCAAATAAGGATTTAAAAACTTTTGAGTAGGATCAAGCTGAGCTCTTAATTGCATAAAATCATCCCACTTGGGGTATAAAGCTTTGAGCTGCATTGCAGTCATATTATGCATTTTCCCCCAATGAGGACGCCCCTGATAATGCTGTAAAATCGGCTCAATTTCATCAAATAATAACCTTGGAGCTTGTTTGTAATATTGATGAACCGAAATTGAAATCGAATCTTGCTGATAGAACGGACTTAGCCAAATATCATCACCTTTGACAAAACGAAATTCTACTGGGAAAAAAGTTTGTGCTTTAGCGTGTTTAAGTGCAGCTAAGACCTCTTGTAAGCATGCGATGCCTGACTTAACTGGAATCTGATATTCCATCTCATTAAATTTTGTTTCGCGTGGAGTTGGAAAAATTTGACTTGACCAATCTACAAAAGTAGTCGGTTTCACAAACACGCTTAATAATTTTTGCAACTTCGGATTCATTGCAGGGAAAGATCGAGTCAGTCCACAACACATGCTTAACAGTGCATCTTCAGAAGGCCATGATGACTTTCTAGGTTGAATATCCTCATCTGTAATGTCTAAAGTCTTTAATATCAATTGATCCGCATGTGAAAATGCAAAACACTCGATATGACGATGTTGCGTTTTCCAAAGATCGATATTTTCAAAAAATTCTTTAACAGAACAAAGTCGCACATGTTCCTTCAACTTATAACGTGGTTTATTTTGCATGGTGATCTTGGTTAAAATCCCCAAACTCCCTAAAGACACTCGCCCTGCTTCAAAAAGCGTTGTATTTTCTTGCCGACTGCACGATAAAATTTCACCCGAAGCAGTCAGTAACTCAAATGCTTCTACATAACCTGAAATACAGTGCAGATCTACACCAGTACCATGTGTTCCTGTCGATACAGCTCCAGCCAAGCTCTGTTGATCAATATCCCCCTGTTGCATTAATGCTTGCTGAATCGGTTCTAAATATTGATCCAAATTAAACAACCGAGTTCCTGACCAAATATTGGCTTGAGCAACGTCAACATTGATGCTATCGACCCCAGAAAAGTTATCCAAAGACAATAATGTCGCATCGGTACATACCAAAGGGGTAAATGAATGACCTGCACCCACCACACGAATCTTGCTCTGATTTTGAACGATGCTTTTTAATTCTTCTATGCTGTTTGGTTTTAAAATATGTTCAGGTTGTGACTGTTGATAGCCTGACCAATTACTCCATTTTTGCTGATTCATAATGCTGATCCTTTAGCGTACTGCGGTTTTTACACTGCCATGATTTGTTCTCAGGTCTATTTCGTGTTGTGGAATTTTTGCAGGGCGAGTGACTTGATCAAACTTGCGTTGTGAGTCATCAATCATTAATTGGCTTGCAAGATATTGAAATTTGTACTGAATTGCCGCATGTGTCCACTGACCATATAAAGTATGCGCACCTTCATAGGCCTGTTCTTGATACTCTTCTTGTGTGGTGATATATCCCATATAGTCATTGCAATAAGAAACCAAAGCAGCGGTTGAAATCTCTTGTTGTCCTTTTAATTGATCTGTCACGGTTTGAACCAATCGCTTTCCTGCGATGGTGGTAATTTCTCCTGGGCAGCACACTAACGCCAATGTACCAATTTGAATAATCTGTAAAGGAATAACACTCGGAACAAGTGGACTGGTCTGAATCGCACCGACTTTAACTTGCCGATTCATTTCTCCAATAAGGGGATCAACAAAACTCGGTGTGAAATCAAGTGGCTTACCCAATAATTGATTCTCAGGGCTTTCAAGCACAATATCTTTGGGAAATTGAGCGTCATACAATGCTTTATATTTTGCATAGTCTGGTGAGTTCAAATCAGCTAAACGCTTTTTTCGCACTTGCCTAGACAGCAAGGTCATTATTTTGAGAATGGGTTTTGCGGCTCCCCGCCCATCAACTGGAGTTCCCCCCATAAATCCCACTCCATGACATGCAACACTAGTTTTCACAGGATGAGTCGTTTGGCTAAACTCTCTAGGAATTTCAATTTGGCTTAAATCAACATAACTCAAAATGGCATCTATACCACCTTTTAGACACATGCTTCCAATCACACTTTTATTTTGATTCTCAGAATTTTGAAGATCTATTTTAGTTAAAGCCTTAATGGCTAACTCACTTTGATAGCGCCCATTTTGTTGGGCATATTGATATTCTTTTTCACCTTTGATTCGACTGCGAATTATATTTTGTTTCGGACCATGAAAATGAGGAGACACATCCCCTGCTGTCGCTTGTGCAAATATTGTGACAGGATTTTGAACGCCTTGTTCTGATAAATATTGTTCACTCCATGCCGCAGCATAGCCTTTGTTATCGCCATCATGTGCTTTGAGCTGATTACCCAAACATGTAGCATGTACGCCAAATAATGAGATAAATGCAACAAGTTGCTGATCACGATAAAATCCAATTAATTGCATTTCACGATTTAAAGCAAGGTGTGTTTCAGCCTGAGTTTTAGGAATTACATCTGGATTTCGATTATAGGCATCTAATGATCGATTCCATGCGACTGGTGTATCTTGAGAAAATTGACAAGTTTGATAAAAAATCTCTGTTTCTTGTTCTGATTGGATTGCATTAAGAATACTTATTACAGCTGCATCAATCACAGCCTTTAAATGCTCAGCAACAAAACCAGGCGTAGGCATATTGTACAATGCTTCATAGGCGCAACCGCCCGGACCAGAATGGGTATGTGTGGCCATCAGTACGAGACGCTGTGGATTTAACTGTTCTGCCAGCTTTTCAGTTAAAACCTTAATCACACCTTCACGCATTGCATAGGTGATACAACCGAGATCCAAACAGCAAAGCAACAAAGGCTGTTCAGCCCCTAAACTTCTTATACTGACACTCCGAGCAAATAAAGCACTGCGTTTTTCATAAGCACGATGTGACCACATACCATAACCAAACATGGCATAACCTTGTGGTTGGATTTCAATCTCTTGCTTTGCCCAGCCTACCCTAAACATATATGGCATTCCTTTATCTTTTTTAAGTAGGGTCCGTTGACATTTCATAAATGGCTTGCGTTGCAGGTTAAAATTGAGCAGGCAAGGCAGGAAACGAAGAGAATAGCGAGACTATTTTCAACTGACCCTAATACATCAGCAGATCTAGATTGAATATTAATCAAAAATATGCGATACCAACTAGGGTAAAAGCAACAACAACATTTGGGGCTATTGCTTGGCAGCAGTGAAGGTCAAATTTCAATTGGTATATTGGGCTTTGCAATGCAGGCTTGTAAAACAGTTGCAGAGGCACTGGATACTGCTCTGCGCTATCATCCAATCTCAGGCAGCGTCTTAGACTTAAATGTAAATTTTTTCAATCATTACTGTGAAATTGAACTTATTGAACGAAGTGATTGTGGGGCGTTAAAAGCCTTTTTTTGTGATGAAGTCTTTGCCAGTATCATCTCCTGTTTAAACATGATGCTTGATAGAGATTATGAGTTAATCAGCTTAGAACTGAGTTATGATCATTCAACATATTTGCAAGATTATCAACGTGTTTTTCAATGCCCAATTCATTTTAAAAGTACAAAAAACTTGATCCGATTTCCCCAAGCATTGTTGTCTAGAACGCTGAAAAATCATAGCCCAGTAAACTATCAAACAGCGATCCACATGTGTGATCAAGCCCTAAAACAATTCAATCAAATCAATCAACATAGCTTAGTTAAGGTATTACAGCATTTAATCGAAAGCCATTTGCCTGAGCGCTTCGATATGCAACAGGCTGCACAACATTTCCATTTGAGTGAACGTCATTTACGACGCTTGTTACTCAATGATGGTCTGAGTTTTCAGCACTTGAAACAGCAAGTATTGGAACAGAAAGCCAAACAATGGCTCGAAGAAAATCAGTCAGTGAGTCAAATCAGTTTTAATCTAGGGTTTAGCGAGCTTAGAGAATTTCGTCGAGCATTTAAAAAGTGGACAGGATTCTCTCCAACAGAGTACAAGAAGACTAAACAAGTCGGCTTCATTTACTCATGATCTGTATCAGTCACTATGATTCTTGGTTAGGTTCATGAGATTTGAATAATTTTTAATAAATATTGATTGGGCATCACTAAAGTTTCAAAGGATAGCGAATGCAAATAGATTTACCTTAAAAAACAAATACTCGACTAAAGCCTAAATGAATTTTTATCGCCTTATGCATATCTTTTAAATATGGACATTAAAACAAATAAAGACGGAGCTCAACATGGTCAGTGCATATGACGAATTACCACGCACACCTGCAAATTTTGTAGCATTATCACCTTTACGCTATTTAGAGCGTGCGGCTTATATCTATCCTGATCAGGATGCTATAGTCCACGGCAGTCGCCATATATCTTGGCGAGAAACCTATACCCGATGTCGCCAGTTTGCGCATCAATTACGACAACTCGGTATTGAGAAAAATGATACTATTTCGGTGCTCTTACCGAATATTCCAGCCATGGTTGAAGCGCATTTTGCAGTGCCTATGGCTGGCGCAGTATTAAATACCTTGAATACTCGCTTAGATGCCAAAACGATTGCATTTATGCTTGAACATGCTGAAACTAAAGTGCTTTTGGTTGACCCTGAATTTGCGACATTGGCGCAAGAAGCTGTAGGCATGCTGTCTCAGAATATCTATATCATTGATGTCGCTGACGTTGAATATGACAAAAATGACTCTACTGCTCGCATTGGTCAAATCGAATATGAACAGTGGCTTCAAGGGGGTGATACTGATTTTGAATGGCACTTACCTCAAGACGAGTGGGATGCTATTAGTCTAAATTATACTTCTGGAACTACTGGCAACCCGAAGGGCGTGGTTTATCACCATCGTGGGGCTTATATCAATGCAGCGAGTAATATTATTGCCTGTGGAATGACCCCTCGTTGTAAATATCTTTGGACACTTCCATTGTTTCACTGTAATGGTTGGTGCTTTGCTTGGACGATCGCAGCAAATGGCGGTACCAATATCTGCTTACGTAAAATTGATCCTGAACTGGTCTACCAACTGATTGATCAATACAAAGTTGATTATTTCTGTGGCGCACCGATTGTCTTGTCAATGTTGATTAACACACCAAAAGATAAGCAAATTAAATTTAAACATCATGTTGAAGTCATGGTGGCTGGTGCTGCACCTCCAGCAGCGATTATTGAAGGTATGCATCATATTGGAGTTCAAGTGAATCATGTTTATGGACTCACTGAGACTTATGGCCCATCAGCATTATGTGCATCCCAAGCAGGATGGAGTGAATTGTCGATACAAGAACAAGCTCAATTACACTCTCGTCAAGGTGTTCCTTACCCTTTACAAGATGGTATGCGTGTTCTCGATGCAGAAACCATGCAGCCTGTTCCAAATGATGGCAAGACCATGGGAGAAATTATGTTCCGTGGCAACATCGTGATGAAAGGTTATTTAAAAAATACTCAAGCCACAGCAGAAGCATTCAAGGGGGGCTGGTTTCATACGGGAGATCTAGCTGTTTGCCAACCAGATGGTTATGCAAAAATCATGGATCGTTCAAAAGACATTATTATTTCTGGTGGGGAAAATATTTCCTCTTTGGAAGTCGAAGAAATCCTCTATACCCACCCTGCCATTATGACAGCCGCTGTGGTTGCTCAACCTGATCCTCGCTGGCAAGAAGTTCCTTGTGCTTTTATTGAACTTAAGCAAGGTGCAGAAACGACACCAAAGGAAGTCATTGAATTTTGTAAGCAACATTTGGCACGATTTAAAGTGCCCAAAAATGTCGTCATTTGTGAAATTCCAAAAACTTCAACAGGTAAATTACAAAAATTTATCTTACGTGACTGGGCAAAAGAACGCGCTGTTGGGGAGTTTCAGTAATCATTTAAATGTCGTGATTCTCTCTTAATCGAAATCATCTTTGGCTCATCTAAGCAAAGCGAATGATTTAAAAGGGAGGGCACGATAAACTCTGATGATAGATTAAGCAACTTCGATAGGTTCATGATTTTAATCCCTGTTTTATACGATAAAATACCAAGCCATGAATAAATTACGTACAGAAATAGAACCTGATTTCGAAACGGCACAACAACTTTATCCGACTGTGCTCGAATTAATTGCAAATTACACCCGCTTTTGTGATGAATTAGGTGATGAAGACTCCGTGGAATATCAAAAACTCAGTGAAAAACTTACACAAATCACCCATAAAGATATCAGTCAATATGATCTCTGGGAGTGGTGGGAAGCCGAAGGAATCGAAAACTTAAGCTTTGATATTTGCCTACCTGAGCCTAAAATCATCAAGGATATTTCAAAACAAGAACTGACTGAAATTGTGCAACGTATTAAAAAGTCAGATTTTACTGCTCAACATGAAAATGATTTTATTCATTCTTTTTATATTCGTACTGTCTTTCCGGGCGGTTATTTTTATAATTTTTTAAAACTCAATTTTAAAAAATTCCGACATTCATTATTTCAAAGCAATAAAGATCTTAACGGCAAATACTTTGAATATTCGACAGAAGAAATCATAGAACAACTATGGATTGAAAAATCAGAATAATGCTGAGCAAGATTAAAAAATTTAAAAAGAATGGGGCTTTTTGGCTAGATCGTAAAATGTATATCGAGAAACTAACCTGATCCTGATCTGTAGGGTTTGAATATTTCACTGATAATGTCTTGGCTCCGTGGTCAATATATCCTCTTTTTTGCGGTCATTTTATTGGACACAACTTTTTACGATTTTGACTATTTGTGTCCTTATTTTTCAACGAAAAGTGTTTACACTCAATGCACTTACAACTTTCAAGCTATTTTTCTTTGACTTTACAGTCACAGAGAAATAACCATGAAATACTTGTACGTCACTATAAGATGTTGCACGATGTAGCAGAACAAATATGTGTCATAGAAGACACACATCGTATTTATGAAGATTATAAATCTGGTTTAACCAGTATTGAGGAAACCGATATGCCACAATACAAAGCACCCTTACGTGATATGCACTTCGTTTTGCATGAATTATTAAATGCTGAAGAACATTACGCGAAACTCCCTGCATTCCAAGAAACCGTAAGCCGTGAATTGATTGATCAGTATTTAGAAGCTGGCGCGGATTTCTGTGAAAATGAACTTTCTCCTTTAAACCAGATCGGTGATCGTGAAGGCTGTAAATGGGATGATGGTGTTGTGACGACACCAACAGGCTTCAAAGCTGCTTATGACAAATATGTAGAACTCGGTTTTCCTTCTCTTTCAGTTCCTGAAGAACATGGCGGTCAAGGCTTACCAGGCTCATTAGCAACAGCTATTTCAGAAATGGTTGGTGCAGCAAACTGGGCGTGGGGCATGTATCCTGGTCTTTCTCATGGTGCAGTTCGTACCATCGAACACCATGGTTCTGCCGAACAAAAAACAACCTATTTACCTAAACTGGTTTCAGGTGAATGGACAGGTACAATGTGTCTAACAGAATCTCATGCAGGTTCTGACCTTGGTATCATCCGCTCTAAAGCTGAACCACAAGCAGATGGTAGTTATGCAATTTCTGGCGAGAAAATCTTTATTTCGGCTGGTGAGCATGACATGGCTGAGAACATTGTTCACATTGTTCTTGCTCGTTTACCAGGCGCGCCGAAAGGTACCAAAGGAATTTCATTATTCATCGTACCAAAATTCAATGTCAATGCGGATGGTTCTATTGCAGACCGTAATAGCGTACGTTGTGGCTCAATTGAACACAAAATGGGTATCCATGGTAATGCAACGTGTGTGATCAATTTTGATAACGCAAAAGGCTTCTTGATTGGACCTGAAAACCGTGGCCTTCATGCCATGTTTACCTTCATGAATACTGCACGTATCGGTACAGCGGTTCAAGGCTTAACCGCATCTGAATCTTCTTTCCAAGGTGCACTTGCCTATGCGAAAGATCGTTTAGCAATGCGCTCACTTTCTGGTCCAAAATCGCCAGAGAAAGAAGCAGATCCAATCATTGTTCACCCTGCTGTACGTAACATGCTTATGACGCAAAAAGCATTTGCTGAAGGTGGTCGTGCACTGGTTTACTTCTTGTCTCAATATGCAGACGTTGTAGAACAAGGCGTAACTGAAGAAGATCGTAAATTTGCTGACAACATCTTGTCTTTATTGACACCAATTGCAAAAGCATTCTTAACTGAAACAGGTTCTGAATCAGCGAAACATGGTGTGCAAGTTTTTGGTGGTCACGGCTTTATTTCTGAACACGGTATGGAGCAAATTGTACGTGATACACGTATCTCTTGCTTATACGAAGGGACGACTGAAATCCAAGCACTTGATTTGCTAGGTCGTAAAGTATTGGGAACTCAAGGTGCAATGTTGAAAGACTTCACCAAGATTATCCATAAATTTGCAGAAGCAAACAAAGACAATGCTAATCTAAAAGAATTTGTTGAACCATTGGCTGCTCTAAACAAAGAGTGGGGTGATTTAACCATGCAGATCGGTATTAAAGCTATGCAAAACCCTGATGAAGTGGGTGCTGCAGCAGTAGATTACTTATACTTCTCGGGCTATGTAACACTTGCATTCTTATGGGCGCGCATGGCGCTTGTTGCTCAACAGAAATTGGCTGAAGGTTCTACCGAAACTGGTTTCTACAACGCAAAAATCAAGACTGCTCGTTTCTACTTCAAAAAGATTCTTCCACGTGTTCGCTCACATGTAGATGTGATCGCAGGTGGCTTAGATCCGTTGATGTCATTAGATGCTGAAGATTTTGCATTCTAAGTAGAATGTCGAATTAGACATTTAAAAAACTGTACTCAAGAGTGCAGAAATAGAGAAAGGACGGTCATAGCTTTGACAGTCCTTTTTCTTTATAAATAGACCGTAATTTTACTTAGATCATCTAACAACATTCATCATTGTTGAT
Organism: Acinetobacter bereziniae; assembly: GCA_009912575.1. Taxonomy (GTDB): domain Bacteria; phylum Pseudomonadota; class Gammaproteobacteria; order Pseudomonadales; family Moraxellaceae; genus Acinetobacter; species Acinetobacter bereziniae_A. The sequence continues at coordinate 17,672 of WNDP01000055.1, read as the reverse complement.
TACACTGATCTGAGTCTACAGATTCAAACAATAAACAGGTGAACGAACATGCCAATTTATAATGCGCCACTTGCAGATATGAAATTCATTCTGAATGACGTTTTCAATGCTGAGCAATTCTGGCAAGCCAATGAAAAGCTTGCTCATGTTGATGCAGCAACGGCTGAAGCGATTTTAGAAGAAATGGCTAAATTTGCTCAGAATGTTACGCTTCCGCTCAACCGTACAGGTGACGAAGAAGGCGCACATTATGAAAATGGCAAAGTAACGACACCTGCTGGCTTTAAAGAAGCTTTCCAACAATATGCTGAAGGTGGTTGGATCGGTTTAGGTGCAGATGAAGAATGGGGCGGTCAGGCAATGCCGAAAATGCTGACTGTTCTTGCAGACGAAATGCTATTTGCGACCAACCCATCTTTCATGCTCTACCCGCTTCTCTCTGTTGGTGCTGGTATGGCGTTAAACAGCTATGCCTCTCAAGAGCAAAAAGAAACCTATTTACCTAAAATCTATTCAGGTGAATGGTCTGGTACGATGTGTTTAACTGAACCGCATGCAGGTACGGATTTAGGGATCATCAAAACTAAAGCTGAACCAAATGAAGATGGTTCGTACAACATTACGGGTACGAAAATCTTTATTACTGGTGGTGACCATGATTTAGCTGAAAATATCATTCATCTTGTTTTAGCAAAAACACCGAATGCTCCAGCAGGTTCACGTGGTATTTCACTCTTTATCGTGCCTAAATTTATTGTCAATGCAGATGGTTCATTAGGTGAACGCAATACAGCTGGTCCTGGTTCAATTGAGCACAAAATGGGAATCAAAGCCTCTGCAACATGTGTCATGAACTTTGACGCTGCCAAAGGTTACTTAGTCGGTAAAGAAAACGAAGGTCTAGCTGCAATGTTCGTGATGATGAATTACGAACGTCTGTCGATGGGTATTCAAGGTCTTGGTGCTTCTGAATACGCTTACCAAAATGCTGCACAATATGCGACTGATCGTCTGCAAGGTCGCAGCGCAAATGGTGTCCAATCTCCAAACAAACCAGCAGACAGCATCCTTGTCCATGGTGATGTGCGTCGCATGTTATTGAATGCACGTGCCAATAATGAAGCATCTCGTGCCTTTGCCGTTTATGTTGGACAACAACTCGACATTACTAAGTTTTCAACTGATGCCGAAGCGATAGCAAAAGCCAATAATCGTGTTGCACTATTAACACCAATCGCGAAAGCGTATTTAACAGATACTGCTTTTGATGCTGCCATCGACGCACAAATGGTTTTCGGTGGTCATGGATTTATTCGTGAATGGGGTATGGAACAATGTGTACGTGATTTACGTATTGCTCAGATCTATGAAGGTACAAACGGCGTACAATCACAAGATTTGATCGGTCGTAAAACCATTAAATGCAATGGCGAATTTATTGCAGAATATATTGCTGAAATCCGTGATTTCGCTAATGATTTAGACACTGATCTTAACTTCATCAAAGATGCAACTTTAGATGTAGCAACTGAAGTAGACATGATCACTCAGCACATTTTAGAACGTGCCAAAGAAAATGCAGATTTCGCTAATGCTGCTGCTGTGGACTATCTACATGCTGTAGGCTTGTTAAGCTTTAGTTATATGTTTGCACGCATTGCCAATGCTGCAAAAAATAAAGACGGTCAGTTCTACCAAGATAAATTGGCATTAACGCATTACTTCATTCAACGTGTCTTGCCTGATTTACATGCACGTATTGCAAAAATTAAAGCAGGTGCAGAAGTATTAATGAACTTCAGCGAAGATTATTTTACGACACAAGCTTAAGTTCAAAATGAATTGAAGCCAGTAATAAAAACGCCCGATTCATCGGGCGTTTTTATATCCAATAATTCAAAACTATCTTTTACCCAATAACACAAATCAAAATTTCATCAATCAGATGACCGAATAATCATTTGTTTTAATACAAGAATTGATTGCTCAGCACACATTAATAGTTGTGCCTTACTCACACCATCCCTTGCTTGTATAGCAATTCCCTGTAATAAAGTTGCATAATACTCTCCCCAATCCGCAGCCTGAATGTCAGCTCGTATTTCACCTCGTAATTGTGCATCTATAAATCTGTTTTTTATTTTTTGATGTTTAAGCTGACGAAGCTCTTTTAACCAAACAACCCTTTTTGTATCACGCTCTGAACATTCCATTGAACAAACCTGTATCAAACATCCTCGCCCATTTTCTTGGGTGAAAATTTCAATCGCACGCTTAAACATCGATTCAATTGATACGAGTAAACTTTGTTCTTTTAAAGACAACTCAATAAAACTTCCTTCATGTTGGTCATAATAAGAAATAACGTCATAGAACAATTGTTCTTTTGATCCAAATGCAGCGTAAATACTTGCTGCTGATGAATTCAGTCCACACATGAGATCTGCCATGGAAGAACATTCATATCCGTTTTTCCAAAATATATCTTTTGCCAAACAAAGTGATCTTTCTTTATCAAAGACTTTAGGACGTCCTACCATTTTAATATCTCATAGAATTGATATTTACTCTTAGTGATTTTAATTTTAGAATGATTATTCTAAAACTAATTAAGAGAAGAATAATGAATTCTATTGGAAAGTATCAATGGGCAAAAAAATCAAACGGCTTGTTAACCAATTGGGAAAAACTTCAAATCATAAATATGGCAGTGAAATCTGAATTATCATTAGTTCTTGAAAAATTGAAATTTAAATCATCAGATCTTCTTAAAAGCCATCAACTGTTAATTCCTGAGAGCCATCTAATTTCAAAAATTTTTAATGAAGTTGAACAACTTTATTCACCTGCATTATTACAACATTGCATTCGCACTTATCATTGGGGTCATATACTCGCGTCTACTGACCAAGTACAAATAGAACTAGAACTATTATATTTGGCTTCATTACTACATGATCTTGGATTAACTGACTCGCATATACATCATGCAAAATGCGGTTGCTTTGCTGTTTATGGGGCTGAACAAGCCGATTTATTATTGGACAAAGCAGGAGCAAGTCAGACAGTCAAAGAAATTATATTTGAAGCAATTTCAGCGCATCTTAACCCTATCGTTTTGAATCAGGATTTTCATGATATTAGCAAATATATTAATCAAGGTGCTTTTTTAGATGTAACAGGTAAACGTTTATTTAAAATATCTCCAGTACATCAAAAAGAAATTCTAACAAAGCATTCTAGAGATCATTTTCTAACAGAAATTATGGAAACGATGAAAAACTCTCACCATCCTGATAGTCGAGCAGGATTTATGCAAATTGCCTTTTTAAAGATGGTTAAGGCAAATCCATTGGATAATCAGTATTAATTAGAAAAAGCTGAGTGAATAGTCTAGACAGTCGTTTCATGTGCATGAAATTTGCATAGTGTTTAATCGTAAATAACACAGGCAAATGGAGGATGTTATGAATAAAGATCCACGTATAGAAAAAATAGAAAACCTCCTCGACAAACTAGGCAATATTGCAGTAGAAGCTTTTCACTATATTGCCCTATTTATCATTGGTTGCATGATTGCATGGTCCGCAGTGCATACCATCATCGAAATTTTAACCGTTAAACGTTATGCCAGTATCGATGATATTTTACTCTTATTTATTTACCTAGAATTAGGGGCAATGGTGGGGATTTACTTTAAAACCAATCATATGCCTGTACGTTTTTTAATTTATATCGCAATTACAGCACTGACTCGATTATTAATTTCAGATATCCAACATGACCATAAAGCGGATATTGATTTGCTGATTATTACAGGTTCGGTTTTAATTTTGGCGATTGCAATCTTGATTGTACGTTATGCATCTTGGACTTATCCCTCTGTGATTCGAGATAAACATAGTGAAAAACCATTGGCACATGGAAAAACGCCTCGACCTGAGGATGATGAGTTAGCTTAATATCAAATTTCTTTATCTATATCTTAAGTAAAACCTTCTCAGCGTTGTGAAATCAACATCAAATTTGATTCACATCGCAAAAGAAGGCTATGATCATGTTGAGATCAATCTGTTCACATCTCATTTCTAAACTTAATCAATTTTAAGCAGAATTAACGCTCATTCGGCACTTGCAAATAGCGTCCACTCTCAAAAATCCAATGCATTCCAACCTGTGGATCAGGTAAACCATAACGACGCCAATCACTAATTAACGTGTAATGCGAGCTTTCAATCTGACCACCCTCCCCATTCATATAACCATAACTGTTGCCTGAATACTCTGTTCGTGTTGGAAACTGATGGTTATAAATAATTGTCACACCATTTTGTGGCGGATAATTTGGATAGGGTTGATTTGGATGAGGATAAGATCGATTTGGATAGCTTGGATAAGATGGATAAGGTCGTGGGTATTGTGGACGGACAGGAATTTCCTGCGTCATTGGTCGACCATATTGATCTGTGTATTTATAAGTCGTGGTTGGATATTTCTTTTGAGGACGCTCAACACTACGATAATTTCCCCAATCCTTTCCATCTGCCCATGTCGTTGCCGAAACACCTGAAAGCATCAACATCAAGACACTTAAACTGAGTATCTGTTTCATTTCAACCTCCAATCATCAGCAGATAGATCATTTTAATACATCATTCCAGAGAAATTATGGATAAATAACATCCATTATTTAGCTTGTTTAATTGTTTATACATCAACTTGGGCAAATTCTGACATCAATCTGATAAAATATGATTTTAATCTGATGAGTGCTGTATCGTGGCTGAACTGAGTTTTGACCGTTTACATCAATTTTTTTGCAGAGTTCCAAGTGTACAAGAAGCTTTTATTGATAGTTATGGTTCAGATGGCAAACAGGCTTGGTGGTTCAAATTTCAAATCAATATTGAACATCCGCTCGCATGGCAAACGGTACAAGAGCTTGGTCACGTTTTAAATTACATTTCTAAAAATGAACGTCTTCCAACTCAATTTTTACCTGTTTCACCACCGCCCTATATGAATGGTGAAGCGAAGAAATTTTTAGCGTGGGTTATTCAATGTAATCACCCTGACTTTTCCCCAGATGTGGTTTGTGATTGGTTGGAAGCACGTTTACCCAAGCCAGTAGAGGATCTTGAAAAATGGAAAATAAAGACAGACTTACATGAATTGGATCAAGTCTCTGATCAGGATCTGGATCAGATTATTCCGCCAAACCCTTAATCTGTGTAAAATTCTAAGAACCGAATTTATCTTTTCCGGTTCTTAGATTCGGTTTCAGCTTGCTCACTATCATTATTCAAACCTTCCATCAATCCACTGAGGTTTTGATTGAATTGCGCACGCATCTGAATATAGGTTTTAAGTTTTCTCGCTTTAACCGGGTCTTTCGTTGTTCCCTTACCCGTTTGGTACGCCTCTAAAGCTTTGCTTTGCGTATCTTCCTCAGATGATACATTTTCATAAGCTAAAACCGCCCAACGATAATCCTCAGGTTCATTCATAATACGTGCAAGATTATCCATTGCATTGACTGACCCTAATTCCGCAGCCTGTTTAAAATATTTTTCGGCAAGCACTTCATCATGATCTTGATTTTCTTCATCGAAATACCAGACACCAAGATAATTTATCGCTTCAGGATCATTTTGAGCCGCTGCTTTCTTTAAATAATCTAATCCTTTATGAATATCTTTTTGATCTTCATCATTCACCAATAAATAATCAGATCCAAGCTCTGTTAATGCAACATGATTATTGAGTGAAGCCGCTTTGCTATACAAGTCTTGCTTATCTTTATCTGTGTCTTTTTTTAATGCGAGCATCAAATATGCATCACTTGCCCCTTTGGCAGCTTGTTTTTCGTAGTGTGCTAAAATTGCATTTTCAAGTTGCTTAATCTCCTTGTCTGATAAATATGAGTCTGAAGTATAATCATCAAGTAATTTGTTTTTTGCACCAATATCACCTTGATTAGAGTGTTGCTGAAGCATTCTAAAATAAGCTAAATCATTGTCTTTATAAACTTTTGTATAGTCTTGTTTAGTCTTAGCCCCCAGTCTTTTTAATATTTTCTCTGGACAATTTTGAATCAGCGCTCCTGCTTTTAATGTGTCTCCTTTTTGGACTGCCTGATATAACCACCGACACTGTTCATCACTATACCCGTCAGCATCATTATCCAATGCATAAACTAAAGTACGCATTGCACCCGTATCACCTTGTTCAGCAAGTTTTAAAATTTTCGGGCGAATTTTTAATAAATTTTGCTTAATATCGTTAGAAATACCAAAGCCTTCAGCCACTTCTGCTTCCAAATCCAATGATAAATAGGCATCAAAATTTCCACGTTGCGCAGCTTCTAAGCGTAATTTTTTATATAAATTATTATTTTCAGGTAAAAACCGATAATCTGCTGAATTAGAATAATACTTCGCCAGTAAAAAGTAAGCTTCTGCTTCACCTTGATTGGACGCCTGTTGAAGTAAGTGAATTGCTTTATCCGTATTGATTAAAACGGTTGGACTACCTGTTTGCAATATTTTTGCTTGAGTTAATAAAGGATTTTCAGCAAAACTCAATGGTGAAATAATAAGGCTAAATGTAAAAAAGGATTTTAAAAATGAAGTTTGTAAAGTTCTCATGAAAAGCTCAGCTTTGTTATTAAAATATACTCAGCTGGGGATTATGTACCGAAAACCATTCATTTCGGTACATATTTTTTTAAAAGGTGGATAAACCACTCCACTCCATAAATCGGTAGATTCCATATTTCAATTTCGAATCATCCGCATACTTGTTGTAATCCACACTCATTTGATGGCCATTTAGATTTGACCAAGCGGTATTAAAATACTGTTCAGCATCAATAAATACTTGCTGTTGTGGGTTGCCCAATACCCGTAAATCAGTTTCCAAATTATAATTTTTTAAATTACGTGCGGTAAAATTGGCTGAACCTAAAATCAACTCTGCTGATTGTGCATTGCGCTTTACAATCATCTTACTATGGCATTGTTCGCCTTGTATATTACACCAACGTACATCAATACCTTCATCATGCAACTCTGAAGCTACTTGTCGGTTTGGAATACCATTTTTCTGACGACCAAAAGCATCTTTATTGGGATCCAGCAAAATCCGTAATTTTACCCCACGTTGTTTTGCATCAATCAATGCCTGAACAATCTTGCGCTCAGATAAATAAAACATCGCTAAATCAATTTGATCGTTGGCTTTTGCAGATGCCAGCATGTTTAGAACTGCATCATAAATCGCTTTTTCAGTCAGTACTTGCACTTGAGGAGCATTTGGGTTTTCTGGCAATTTTCCAAAAACAATAAACGGTGTATCTGCACCAGATAAATGCGCAACAGCTTGTTCTGATGTCAAAAGATCTGTTGCGATCGCACCATTAATCAACAAAGCAACATTGGAGTGGCGAGAGCTTCCATCGTGAGGGTTGGCAGAAGTGACTAGCGTTTTCCAGCCTTCGTCCGTATCCACCACCATGGTTTTACGATGATTGGCTTTAAAATTAAATAAATTTAAATAACTACGTACTGTGATCTTTTCTTTGCCAAAAGGATTATTTAACCAGCCTTTTTCAGAGTTATTTCCAATATCCTGACAGCACAAATACCAAATCCCTGACCATGTAGGATTCGAAGCACGTAATGGTGTCAAATTGGTTTCGATGACCTCAATCCCACCCAAGCGTAATTGTCGATATTGTTCAGGTTGAATGCCACCATACACCGAATTAATTGGATCTGTAATAAACTTAATTTCCAATGCTGGATTCACAACTTTCTGATTGACTAAAGCTTGTGTCAACTGTTGAGTTAATGCACGTTGCTGAACTTTTGATTCACCCACTTCGCTATTAAACAGGAACATATCTATAACAATGGTGGTTTTCGCTTGCTTAATCAATTGTAAAACTTGATCAAAAATATGCTGCTCGAGTTGTTGTTTACCTTGCGCATCAATATAGGTTTCATCCGCAATGAACTTTACATCAGCATGACGCAGAGGCCCTGTAAAATTTAAACCTTTAGGCATTGGTTTATAGGTGTGATAAATCGCTGAGGCCAGATAACCCAAAGCCAACACACTCAAAATAATGCCGAAATAGCGGCGTTTTGACCAATTCAGCTTGCTGTGAATTCTATTAAAAATACGCATAAAAAAAGACCTAGACTAATTCAGGGCCTGCGAACAGCACATCTCTCTTTTATGTTTACACAAAGAGAGATGAACAATAAGCGGACCCTTAGAGCCTAGGTCGAATTCCTTTATTTTTCAATAACGATTTGGTGAATGAGAATAAATAAGTTAGAACTTATAGTCCATTCCAATCACAAAGTTACGTCCAATTTGTGGAACATTCGCCAAGAAAGAAGTGTGATTATATACTTTCTCATCTAACAGGTTGTTTGCTTTAAAGAATATTTTTGCTTCTTGCTGATTTGACATTGGATATTTATAAGCCAATCCAACATTCACCATATTATAACCCTTGGTCTCTTGCTCATAAGAAGCAAATTTGTCTTGGTTAAATACATGCGAATATTCAGCAGAGCCAGACCAATGATCGTCAAAGTCAGCATTTACACGTGCACCTAAACGTCCTGCTGGAACACGTGGAGCATTTTCATCTTCGATTTTGCCACGCACATAGTCACCAAACAAACTGGTGTTATAGACCTCATTCCATTGATATGCAACTTCACCTTCTGTACCGTAGAACTTCGCTTTGTCTTGGCTATATTTGATCAAACGGAAGTTTTCATATTGATCTAAAGTTTGGGCATAAATATAGTTGTCAAACCAGTTGTGATACACATGAACATGATAGCTGAGTTTTTGATTGTCAAAATGTAAGCCAAGTTCTACGTTGTTTGACTTTTCTTTATTTAGATTTTCATTGCCCAATTCATAGGTATTAGTTGCATAATGTTTACCATCCGCATAAAGCTCTTGTGCCAAAGGTAAACGTTCTTGATGAGAACCGGTTAAAGAGAGCGTGTAATTCGGTGCAAAAGCCCAATTTACAGCACCTGAATATGAGAATGCATTTCCATCGAAATCTTTTTGTTCAGAATCGACATCGACAGTTTGGTGATCAAAACGGGTACCTAATTCAACATGAAAATCACCAAATTGACGGTGTTCTAAGCCAAACAGACTATATTTTTGTGTCTTATTTGGAGCAAGAACAGCTTCTTCACCCGTAATATCTAGCTTTTGTTGACTTGCTTGTACGCCCCAAACGCCTTCCCATGCAGCAACAGGATTATGTACCAATTCGACACGACCTTCATAGCCTTTGCTCTTGAACGTTGTCATTGGCGTACCATCTTCAATTTCATCATGCTTGTAGTCTGTATAGCTTGCTTGCGCTCTGAGTTTTTTGAAGCCTGCAAATGGCTCATTTAATTCAGAACGGAAATCATAACGATCCGTTTTCATATCAATCCATGGACCCGCTTCGGCATGATCATGCCCCTCTTCACCATGATCATGTCCAGCATGATCATCGTCATCACCATCATCATGCGCACCACAATGCAGTGATAAACCGTGCAAATGGCATGATTCATACTCATGACTGTGTCCAGGCAAACCATACTGATCTTTACGATTACTATAAGAAATTCCGGCGAAACCACGCTCACCAATCCATGATAAACCGACGTTGACATTATCCGATTCTGAGAAAGTATTGCCTACACGACGTTCTTTTGTTGTATGTGCGTGATCACCATGCTCTTCAGTGACCATATAGTCTGGCGTGATGTAATCATTCGCATCACGTTTTAATCCTTCAACACGTAAAGCTACATTTGAACCCAGTCCAACAGTGACACCTGCATGTGCCATTTTTTCATCATTGCCCGTGTTGTAACGAAGTCCCACATTCCCTTCATAACCATTTTCAGGCATTGCAGTTCGAATTTTGCTATCAATCACATTCACTAAACCACCGACTGAACCTGCACCGTAAAGTAATGTGGACGGTCCACGAACAATTTCTACTTTTTGTGCAAGCTGTGGATCTACAGTGACAGCATGGTCTGGCGATAAACTAGAAACATCCATCGTTTCTGTCGTATTTTGTGTAACTTTTACACGTGCCCCTTCCTGACCTCGAATGACTGGGCGGCTCGAACCTGTACCGAATGTATTGGAATAAACACCTAATTCATCTTTCAGTGCTTCCCCCAAAGTTGTTCCTGATTGTTGTAATTTTTCACGTGAAACTGTTTCATCTGCAGCACCAAAATCTTGGCTTGTGCGAACCAGTGGATGACCAACAACTGTAATCCTTTCTAATTGTTGTGGATTTTTCTCCGTATTGGTTTGATCTTCTGCCCAAATAGAGGTTGAAATTATTGCTGTTATTGAAAGGGTCAGTGCGCTTTTAGAAAAAGACATGGGGTGCTCTCGAAGCTCGATGTTTTGAATTGATGTTATATTATAACATTTCAATATTTTTGCAATAAAAAAAGGAAATCAATGCAGATTTCCTTTATGTGAAAGCAAAATTTAATTTACTTTCACACGTTTATCAATATAGATAAAGCTCATCAAAGTAGCAACGACCCAGTAAAAAACATAGGTGGTATTTTGAAAAAATAAATAATATTCTGTCAGTCCACTACACATATAATAAATAACAAATACTGCACCTGTAATTGCTAAGTTTTTAATTTGTTCGTCTTTAAGAAAAATATTCTTTATAAAATAAATCAAAGCCACCAAAAAAGTCATGAGTAACCCAATCAATCCAACCAAACCATTGGCAGCCAATTCATGAAAATAGATACTGTGCATGTGTTGAAAACAATGAGGTAAATCACCACGTTCATAGAGACGACAATTTTCAGCTTCAATGTCGTACATTCCAATTCCAGTGAAGGGCTTGGATTTAAACATTTCAATTGAATTTCCCCAAAGAAACAACCTAATTCCTGAGCTATTTTGATAGTTATTATTTCGAATATTGAGTGAATCTGATTGGAAATTCTCAACCCTTTGCAGTAATGGTGAGTTTGGAATAATCATATTGATCCCCAAAAAACTAACCACTAGGCTCAACATTAAAATAATTTTTTTAAGTTCAGTTTTAGCATAAAAAACAACCAAGAAAGCAAAGACAAAAAGTAGACCTACCCAAGCACCTCGAGTACCATGAAGGATTAAAAGAAACATACAAAGTAAGCTAGTAACTAAATATATATATGACTGCTTACCTTTTAAATAAAATGAATAACAGAGCAGTAGAATAGTTAGAGAAATAAAGCCTATATCATAACTAATCACTGGATTAAAAAAGATGCTAAAAAGACCCCGATCAAATTCTAGCATTACCCCCCAATAGAGTAAGTATGGTGTCAAAAACACAATAATAAGGAATAATATTCGATAAAAATATTCGACTTTAAATTTACTTTGATAATAAATGGTGGGTAAAAAAACAAATGGAATAAACCAAATATATTGATTGGTAATTTTCTTATATGTACTCATTAGATTTTCAGGAATTGAATCAAGTCGAAAAAGTGAATGATTTAACAGTGTTACACTGATAGTACCTATACAACAGAATGCAACAAGATAAAAATCTGGTTTTATGACTTTTCCTTTTATAATGAAATAAATAAAAATCAAAATAAAGACAATAGAAACATTCCAATGCCTAAAATTATCATTAAAAATATAATGAGAAAATACAGTGAAAAAAAGAATAGAAATTAAAAAAATAAGCTTCTTATCTTTTATCATTAAATAATAACTTTCTAACATTGACACTTTAGATCTACACAATTTTTTGTAATATTCTACTTTGAAATTACATTTAATTCATTGATATAAACAAGAAATTAACCAATAATTTTTTAATATAAGTTTTAACTACCTATTTTCAATGCCTTTTACCCTATCTCATGCTGTTTTAGCGCCACCACTTGCTAAACTCTCAGGCAATCGTTTACCAATTGCCGCTCTCGCAATTGGTACAATGACACCTGACTTATATCGTGTGCTAGTACAAACTGAAATCCATTTAAATCATCAATTTAAGGGTATAATTTATCCAGATTTGTATGTTGGATTATTATTTTGTCTATTGTGGTATGTACTATATCGCCCCTTATTGTTCAGGTTTTTGGGGCTTACTAAGCCACTCAACATCCACTCAGCTTCAAGTTTTTTTAAATTTGTATTCTGGGTGATATTGGCGATTATATTAGGCACTGCTACCCATATTATTTGGGATGGTTTAACACATTTAGATTTTAGAACTTTTGCTTTTAACGACTTTTTAGCACAATCTGTCTCAATCTTTGACCATGTGTACCCAATGCATAAAGTCTTACAAATCGGTTGTTCAATTTTTACTTTGCCATTCTTATTCTGGATGGGATTCCACTATTTTTTTAAATATAGAAGTACTGAACCACTTAACCGCAAAGTATTCATCTTCTGTCTATCTTTATTTGCAATTTCTTTCTTTAGTGGCTGTCTTTATTACATTCATACAGCAAATGAAAGTGGCATAATCCCCCAACAAACAGATCTTTATGTACTGATTGGTTTCTTTATGAAAGTTTTTACTCAGGCTTCCATGATCTGCTTTAGCTTAGGCTGCTGTCTTTTTCTATATTTAAATCATAAAAAATATTTTGACTCAGTTTAGAGTCTGTTGACACGTCACAAATGCATGGTTGCATTGTCAATAGACGCTAAATACTTTTGTTTAAGCTTTGCCGATTGAGTCAGCAAAATTTCACACGAATTGGCTTAAATTCATCAGGCAATGTTGTAGTTTTTAGCACAAGTCCTTGTGACTCATCGCCCAAAGAGGCATAATCTCACATTACATTTTTAGGCGATGCGCTGTTTACGTATTCGCTTCCTTAACCCATATAGTTGGATTTCTAACGCTATGATGCGAACTCATTATTGCGGTTCTTTAACCGAAGCTCAAATTGACCAAACTGTAACCCTGTGTGGTTGGGTACATCGTCGTCGTGATCACGGTGGTGTAATTTTCCTTGATATGCGTGATCGTGATGGTCTCGTTCAAGTGGTTATTGATCCTGATACACCAGAAGCATTTTCAACTGCTGATAAAGCACGCTCAGAATATGTATTAAAAATTGTTGGCCGTGTACGTCGTCGTTACGAAGGTACTGAAAATGCCAATATGGTGAGCGGTCAAATTGAAGTTTTAGGTAAAGAAATCGAAGTTCTTGCTGCATCTGAAACACCGCCATTCCCATTGAATGATGAAAATGCCAACATTTCTGAAGAAATTCGCCTGAAATATCGCTTCCTTGATATTCGTCGTCCAGAGATGATTGATCGTTTACGTTTCCGTTCTAAAGTAACAACATTAATTCGTAACTACTTAGACGAACATGGTTTCCTTGATGTTGAAACACCTATTTTAACACGTGCTACTCCAGAAGGCGCACGTGACTATTTAGTTCCAAGTCGTGTTTCAAATGGTAGCTTCTATGCTCTTCCACAATCACCACAATTATTTAAACAATTGTTAATGGTTGGCGGTGTAGATCGTTATTACCAAATCGCAAAGTGTTTCCGTGATGAAGACTTACGTGCTGACCGTCAGCCAGAATTCACTCAAATCGACATCGAAACATCGTTCTTAAACGATGACGATATTATGGATTTGATGGAAGGCATGACTGTGAAGATGTTCAATGAACTTCTTGGCGTTAAGTTCGATAAATTCCAGCGTATGACTTATGCAGATGCAATGCGTGACTATGCATCAGATAAACCAGATTTGCGTATTCCTTTGAAACTTGTAGACGTTGCTGACATGATGCAAGACGTTGAGTTCAAAGTGTTTGCAGGTCCTGCTAAAGATCCTAAAGGTCGTATTGTTGCATTACGTGTTCCTGGCGCAGGTTCTTTGCCACGTAGTCAAATCGATGAATATACTAAATTCGTTGGTATCTATGGTGCAAAAGGTTTGGCTTATATTAAAGTCAATGAACTTGAAAAAGGTGTTGAAGGCCTACAGTCGCCTATCGTTAAATTTATCGAGCCAATCGTACTCGATCTATTAAAACGTGTTGGTGCTGAAAATGGTGATATCGTATTCTTCGGTGCAGATAAAGCCAAAGTCGTAAATGACGCAATGGGTGCATTACGTATCAAGATCGGACATGACATGAACATGTCAACTTGTGAGTGGGCACCGCTTTGGGTGGTTGACTTCCCAATGTTTGAAGAAACTGATGATGGTAAATGGACATCAGTTCATCACCCATTCACTCTACCAAAATCAACTGTTGAAGAAGTGAAAAACAATCCAGGGCAAGCACTTTCAGTTGCTTACGATATGGTACTCAACGGTACTGAAATAGGTGGTGGTTCACTTCGTATCTATACTTTAGAAATGCAAAAAGCAATTTTTGAAGCATTAGGTATTGGTGAAGAAGAAGCTGAAGAGAAATTTAGCTTCTTATTAAATGCATTAAAATTCGGTGCGCCTCCGCATGGTGGTTTAGCATTTGGTCTTGACCGTTTAGTTATGTTGATGACAGGTTCATCTTCGATTCGTGATGTGATTGCATTCCCTAAAACTAAAACTGCTGAATGTCCACTTACGCAAGCACCTGCACCAGTAGAACCAAATCAATTACGTGATCTTGGTATTCGCTTACGCGAAAAAGCAAAAGTTGAAACTAAAGAAGCTTAATTCTTTATTCAACATTAAAGGCCCTGTTTTTTAACAGGGTTTTTTATTTTGAAGTAGTTTCTTATTTATTTATGTTCGAATTGAGATAAATTCTCATAAATGGCATAATGAGCAGGTTAACTTTTAAGGTGAAAACCGATGGCTATGCGTCCTAATGTACTTCGTCATACAATCATTATCATTGTATTTTCAGTGGTTCAATGGGGATTCATGCGTTATATTCTTAATCATCAGTTATTTAACCTAGATACTTATCAACGTATTCTCTACTTCAGTATGAGTAGTTTTATTGCTGGGTTTTTTATTATTTCAGCACTGATCTATTTGGTGTTGAAAGGCAATGCTGATCGCGATTAATTTCTAATCCATGTATAACTTACTTAAAAACTTTTCTCGTTTGCCTTTAAGCATGCTCCAGAGTATTGCGAGAGGGGTTGGAAGTTTCTTATTTATCAGTAACTCCTCAGCAAAACGAATTACTGAAATCAATATACAAGCAGCATATCCTACGCTTGAAGAACAGCAACGTCAGGCATTGATTAAAGCCAGTTTGAAAAGTCAGTGCATGACCTATGTAGAGTCGATCAAAGTTTGGGGTTCTCCTCCTGAATTTGCCTTATCACAAATCAAACAAGTGCATAATGCTGAAATATTTCTCAATGCATTAAAGAATCCAAATGGAACTTTAGGTGTTGTTCCTCACTTTGGGAATTGGGAATTAATGAATGCTTGGGTGAACCAGCACACACATCCTGTCATTATGTATAAACCAAGTAAAAATAAAGATCTAGACCGATTTATGCTAGAATCTAGACAACAATTAAATGCAACATTAGTTCCGACAGATGATACGGGCGTACGTGCTTTATTTAAACACTTAAAACAAGGTGGCTTTTCAGCCATACTTCCAGATCATATTCCTAAAGAATCTGGCGGTGTTTATTCTGATTTTTTTGGACAAAAGGCTTTTTCATCAACCTTACTGTCTAAACTGGCAACGAAAACACAATGCTCTGTAGTCGGCCTCACCTGTATTCGTCGTGCAGATTACGCTGGTTTTGATTTGCATTTTACAGCATTGTCTCCAGATATTAATTCCAAGGATTTACAACTTTCTGTTGATACACTTAATAAAGAAATGGAACGAATGATTAACGTTGCACCTGAGCAATATTTATGGGGCTATAAACGTTTCCGTAAATTAGAGGGTGAACGGAATTTGTATAAATCATAAAAACTAAATAAACTTAATTACTTTTATTAGGTAAAAACTGCTTTGTTAAAAAAGCATAATATGAATTTTCTACAATTCTATCTATATAGGTCATTTTATGAATATTTGTCCGTTGTAAAATATTATTGTATTCGACTAAGTCAATTGGTTCATTTAATTTAAACTGCAATAAATGAGGCAATGTATCATCTATAATTTCACATTGCTTGGATTTCAATCTACCTTTGATTAAAACATCATACATAATTTGAAAGAAAAAATAATGAGGAATATTCTCTTGTGTTCTCCAGAAATTCAGCAAAACATCTAAGCAAATCTGTAAAACTTTATTGCCTTTTTTTCCAACAATAAAGCTGTTTAAAACATTCACATTTTGCTCATCGGACCAATCAAAATAATCATTTTGGAACTTACACCACAATTCTTTATTACTTGCATCCTTATACCTTTGAAACATAAAGTAATCTGCTTCTAATATTCTACTTTCTATTGGTGCAGTTAATAAAATTGTTGCATCTAACCAAACTCCACCATAAACATTGAGTAAAGCAAGACGAATAATATCTGAAAAAAAAGCATGTTTAAATTTAGGATTATTTTTTTTATTCCAAACAAAATCAGGAAGATCTAAATAATCTTTTATGTTACTCTCATCCAATCGAATTATTTGATAATCAGCTTTAAATTGGTCAACCGAAGAAAAACATAATTCAACAATATGAGGTAAATCACTTTGAATACCTTGCCCCCAATATTGCCAAATAATTTTTTGATCATTAAATTGCTTTTTTCCTTTTAGTTGATACATTTCTAATCTATTAGAAAAATAATAGTCTAAAAAAACACCCCAACATAATTCAACATGTTTTTTTTGCAATTTATTTGCTTTGTTGTTTAATTCTTTACGAATAAATTTGGGTATTAAACCCAGATAAAAAAGACGAAATGGATGCTTTTGTAATCGATTAATTAATTTTTTAAAATTTGCATTAGAGGAAAATAGATTTGATAAATTGTTTGAATCTAAATTTGAATCTTGATCTACTTTTTCCATACTTATTTTCCCATTCATTTTGACTTATTTTCTCATCAGTTTCGCCACGCAAATAAGCATGACCACCAAAACGGAAATGTGTTTTATCAGAGAACATTACTTTTGAATCAGTTTTCCAATATTCTATTCAGTTTCCCCACGAGTAAAATATGGAGGTAATATTTTAATGTCATTTCGATTTAAAGCATAGTGATTTAAATGACTTTCATCATGCCATAATGCGATTATATCTTTTGAAAGATCTCGTTGAATATTTTTCGCTAACACTTTACACATCTCTAAATAAGAAAAAACCTCACCACCATTTAACGCACCAGTAAAATAAGCATGACCATAATTATAGGCTATGTATGCTGAAGATTCAGGATTACGATCATAAGTAAATTTATTGATTTTATTGGGCTTTGTTGCATAAAGGATTTAAAGGCAAAGTTCTCCTAGGCGCCTCAAATTTAAGTGACAACTTGAGTATGAGGTCGGCCTAATTCTGTAAATTTATTTAAAATAGCTATACGGGCATGTACCTCATTGACTTGGCTTTGAAAGTTCCTAGCACTGAGTTTATCGCCTAATAATTTGATGCAATGCATCTTAGTTTCGACCAAACTTCGGTGATGATAGCCTGACCATTTTTTCCATAG